>NZ_NFJD01000001.1:300000-571891 GCF_002159705.1 Elusimicrobium sp. An273 | reverse complement strand
CCAATACCTTCGTGATCGCCGTCGTTAACGTCGTCTTACCATGGTCCACGTGCCCGATCGTTCCCACGTTCACGTGCGGTTTGCTGCGGGAAAATTTTTCCTTTGCCATCGTTTAGTTCTCCTGTTTTTAGTCTGTACTGCTATTGTTTAGTTGTTTCAAAACAAGCTGGGAGTGGGAATCGAACCCACGACCTTCTCCTTACCATGGAGATGCTCTACCGACTGAGCTACCCCAGCAGTTACTGCTGCCCCCTTGCGGGGAATTTTTCAAATCCATAAGCTGGGAGTGGGAATCGAACCCACGACCTTCTCCTTACCATGGAGATGCTCTACCGACTGAGCTACCCCAGCATTTGTTTTGACGCTTGCGCGTAAAAACCGTACCAAGCGGGCGATGGGAATCGAACCCACGTATCAAGCTTGGAAGGCTAGTGTTCTACCATTGAACTACGCCCGCATACGGCAATATACTTTATTATATCAAAAAACAGACAAAGACGAAAGTCTTTCGCTCCGGGGCGGGCACGCGCACCGCGAAAAACGGCCCCCGTTTGGGGGCCTTTGTTTTATTATACCAAAAAATCATCGGCTGTGTATGAATTTATCGGAAGCGGGCTACGGCTGCCCAGAAGGACAAAAAAGTGGGAGGCCTAGTCCCCTACAAGAGGTATACCCTAAAACGGGTCTTGGTGGCACTCCCATATTGCTAGTATAGCAAGCAAGCTTAAAAAATCAAGGCCTAAATTTAAAATTTTTCACTTCTTCCTAAAATTTTCTTTTTTTGCTATAATAATTAAGTCGTAACTATTTCCGATTTACTCGGTGCGGTAGCCAAGTGGTAAGGCGTCAGTCTGCAAAACTGATATTCGTGGGTTCGATTCCCGCCCGCACCTTTTCTTTTTTATACCGCGCCTAAAGCGCGGTTTTTCTTTATGTCCGCCATAAAAAACGCCGGGGTTTGCCCCGGCGTTTTCTGTTTTCCGAAGGAAGAATCAATCTTCTTGCGGCACTTCCGGCAAGATGGTGTCTTTGCTCTTATCTTCCGGATACGGAATGCCTCTGAATTTATAGTTGATCCAATCTCCAAATTCGTCCATTAAAATGTACGTAACAGGCGTCATCAGCAAGGTTACCAGCAGCGACAGCGCCTGCCCGCCCACAATTACAATGGCCAAGCTGCGGCGGGATTCTGCGCCTTCTCCGTTGGAGATAAGCATCGGGACAACCCCTACCACCAGCGTCAGCGTCGTCATCAAAATCGGGCGCAGACGTACGCGGTTGGCTTGCAAAATAGCGTCCGTACGGCCGTAGCCGCGGGCACGCAATTGGTCGGTATAGTCCGTCTGCAAAATAGCGTTTTTACTGACGACCCCGATTAACATAAACAGACCCAGCAAACTGTAGATATTTAACGTCTGCCCGGTTACCAATAGCGAAAATACCGCAAACGGAACCGTCAACGGAAGCGACACAATAATTGCCACCGGGTGAGAATAGTTCTCGAACTGGGCGGCCAAAATCATGTATTTAAACAAGAATGCCAACACAAACGCCAAGATAAACGACTGGAACATCCGGCCCATTTCTTTGGCGCTTCCGCTGGTGCCGCCGCTGTATTCATTGGAAACGTCCAACGAGTCATACGCCTGCTGGATAATCCCCATAGCCGTGCGGGTATCCAGCCCGTTCAAGTTGGCTTCCACCGTAATTTCGCGCTGGCGGTTGTAACGGTCAATTTGGCTGGGGCCGGTGCCTTCCTCAATGGTGGCCACGCTGTCCAGACGGACAATCGTTTCTTTCCCGTCAATGGTAGCCGGCACCATGAGCGCACTGACAGCTTCCTTGGTGTCGCGGTATTCTTCGCCTACGCGGATGCGGACTTCATAAAGTTCGTCCCCTTCCTTGTATTTGGTTACTTCGTCTTCGCCGCCCACCATGGTGCGCAGGGCCGAAGCGATATCCGTTACGTTCACGCCCATATCATGCGCTTTTTCGCGGTTGATGATGACGCGGTATTCCGGTTTGGCCAAGTCCAAGGACAAGTCCAAATCGATAAACCGCGGATCTTGGCGCAATTTATCCAAAACAGCGTTGCCGTATTCCGTCAGTTTGTTGATATCCGGCCCGGAAATACGGTATTCCACGTCTTTCAGGCCGCCCGGCCCGTCCGAAACGATATACGAGCTGGTTTTTAAGCCGTCGTATTTTTTCATCATTTCACGGGTCAGCTCCAGATACTTGGCGGTCGTAATGCCGTGACGGGTTTTGCGGTCTTCCAACTCAAAGCGCACGTGCCCTTGGTTGCTGGGGTTGGAATCCAAAAAGCTGCTGCCGACCCCGGCCGAAATCAGTACGTCTTTCACATAGGGCATGCGTCTTACGTCTTGCTCCAGCTGCATCAAGATTTGCTGCGTATCCGTATAGCTGGTGCCTACAGGCGCTTCCACGTTAATCTGAATTTTACCGCTGTCTTCCTGCGGGAAGAATTCCCCCCCTACAATCTTGAGCATCGGAACTAACGCAAATAAACACAGCACCGAAATCAAAACCATCGTTTTGCGGTGGTGGATAGACCAGTTGAGCATGGGAATATAGATGTTCACCAACTTTTGGTTGATAGCGTCCACAATATGATCCAGCTTGGTCTTTTTCTCCCCCTGCTTTAACATTTTGGCGCAGAGCATAGGCGTCAGCGTCAAGGCCACAATACCGGACAGCGCAATAGCAAACACCACCGTCATCCCATAGCTGCTTACCACGCGGCCCACAATACCGCTCATATACGCCAGCGGCAGGAAAATGACCAGAATGGAAAGCGTGGTGGCAATTACCGTAGAAGTGATTTCGCGCGATCCGTCCAACGCGGCCTGCAGCGGCGTTTTGTTGTATTTTTCCATATGCCGGAAGATGTTTTCCAGCATTACGATAGCGTCGTCAATAACGATACCCACG
Organism: Elusimicrobium sp. An273; assembly: GCF_002159705.1. NCBI lineage: Bacteria > Pseudomonadati > Elusimicrobiota > Elusimicrobia > Elusimicrobiales > Elusimicrobiaceae > Candidatus Avelusimicrobium > Candidatus Avelusimicrobium gallicola. The sequence goes on along the minus strand of NZ_NFJD01000001.1, from coordinate 568,939 downwards.
GCCACGGTTAACCCCAAAAGCGTCATGGAGTCAATCGTAAAGCCCATCATGTTCATAAACAAGAACGAACCGATGATGGAAATAGGCATGGCCAAGAAAGCAATAAAAGTGGAGCGCAGCGACCCCATGAAGATCAACACCATAATCCCGGCTAAAATACCGCCCAAAATCAGGTGTTCCAGCACGGTGTTGACGGAAGCCTGAATGGTGCCGGACTGGTCCATCATCAACGAAATTTTAATATCCTTGGGCAGCGTGGATTTGATTTGATCCAGCTTGTCTTTTACCCCTTGGATGACGGCCAACGTGTTCGTGCCGGACTGTTTTTTTACTTCCAGCGTTACGGCGCGGCGGCCGTTTAAGAAGGTGGATTCGCGGTCGTATTCCCCCGAATCCTCGGCATAACCGATATCCGAAATTTTGATAGAAGTGCCGTTCTTGCGCGCGACAAAAATATCGTTAAAAGCCGGCACATTGTCAATGCGGCCCAACACGCGCAAGGTGTATTCCTGGTGCTGCTGTTCCACGCGGCCGCCGGGCGTTTCCACGTTCTGATCCTGCAGTGCGCTTTTGACGGCCGTAATCGGCAGCCCTAAAGAATACAATTTAAACGGGTTGACGATGACGTGAATTTCGCGTTCGCGGCCCCCCACGATAGACACCGACCCCACCCCGCGGGTGTTTTCGATGTTTTCCTTCACTTTTTTCTTGGCGATTTCCGTTAATTCAATAATGTCTCTGTCGCCGGAAACCACCACGTTCAGGATGGAAATGGCGTCCGCGTCCAACTTCATAATAACAGGCGCGTCCGTACCGTCGGGCAAATCGTTGGTAATCAAATCCACTTTATCGCGCACTTCCTGCGCGGCCACATCCTGGTCTTTATCCATATCGAACTTAATTACGACCAGGGAAATGCCTTCCGTACTTTGGCTGTTTAACTCGTCAATCCCTTCAATTTGGTTGACGGATTCTTCAATTACTTTGCTGACCGAGGTTTCCATTTCTTCGGAGCTGGCCCCAGAAAGAGTGGTCTGCACCAGTACATAGGGAACATCCATGTTAGGGTACAGCCCCACGCCCATGCTGTTATATGCCATTAACCCCAAAATCACCAGGGCCAACGAGCACATAATCGTCAAAACAGGGCGTCTGATAAAGAAAGAGGAAAAGCCCTTTTTCTGTTCTGTTTGCCGTGTGGCTTGTTGTTCTTTTTCTTGCATAAAAACCCTATTTAATTTCGATTTTGCTTCCGTCCTTTACGCCATATGCAAACGCAAGGACTTCCTCTCCGGTAGACAAACCATCGGTAATTTCCACATAATCATTGTTTTCAAATCCCACCTTTACGTTCTGGCGGATGGCTTGTTTCTTGTCGCTGGAGGGAATATATACATAGGTTTGACCCTGTTCATCCGTATAAACGCTCTTTTTGGAAACGGACGGAGCATCCTTCTTTTCAGCCAGGGCGATATCCACTTTGGCAAACATGCCGGATTTTAATAAGGCCTTCGGGTTTTCGGCCACGAATTCCACCGCCATGGCGCGGCTCATGGAATCCACCACGGGGCTTAAGATATTCAGTTTGGCTTCAAAATCTTTGCCGGGCAACGCGTCCACCCGCAGCACGGCCGATTGACCTTTATGCAAATCGCCGATATACCGCTCCGGCACGTCCACTTCAATGCGCACCGTGCTCTGATTCACGACCAACGCCACCGGCGTCGTGGTGGTTACGTTTTCGCCGGGATCCAAGTACACCCGGCCGACAACGCCCGTAATCGTAGAAGGAACCACCACCGGTTCATACACGGCGCCCACTTCATCGCGTTCAATCAACGAAACGGTTTGGTTCCGTTTTACGGCGTCGCCTTCTTTGAGTACGTTTTTAAGCAATTTGCCGCTGACGCGCGGATAGAGGGTAGCTTCTTCCAACGCTTTTACGTTGCCGGACATTAACAACTGCCGTTTTAAATCCCGCAGCTGCACTTTTTCGGTCTGCACCACAAACACGTCCATCGGTACATTGCCCAACAGTTTTTCGGCCGGGTCGCGGCGCATCCACAACCCGATACCGACTAAAATGATAATCCCCAAAAGAACATAATTTAACCGCTTAATTGTCTTTTTTTTCATATAACTCAACCTCCGCCCCTACGGCGAATTTCAAATCGGACAAGGCAATCGCCCCGTCATACACGGCCTGCACAAACTGCAAGTCGGAATCATTTACGTTGGAAATGGCGTCGTTTACTTCCAGCTGGCTCGTGAGCCCGGCGCGGTAGCGCTGCATCTGCGCGCTTAAGTTTTCGCGGGCTTCATCCACCACGCCTTTGGTGGCTTCAATGCGGGAGCGGGCTTCTTCCAAGTTCAGCCACGCTTCTTTTACTTCAATGCGCACGTTTTTCATTTTATTTTGATACGCGGCTACGGCCTGTTCGTACGCCAATTCTTTTTGCGCCACCTGCGAACTGACTTTTCCGCCTTCAAACAACGGGATGCTCAAGCTGACGCCCGCCGAAGAAGACCAGTAATAGTCCTGCTTATGCTGCGGAAACCCATGATCCGTAATGCCGTTATACGTATAATCGGCGTTCAGCGCCAAAACAGGCATATGCCCCGCTTTGGCAATATTAATGTTGTAATGCGCCGCATCCACCGCCAGCTTGGAGAGCATCAGTTCCGGGCGGCGTTCCATGGCAATGCGGTACAATTCGTCCAACGGCGGAGTGGGCGGCAGGTGCAAGTCTTTTTCCGACCAGGTAAGATAGATGTTGTCTTCCGGGTCGCGGTTTAAAATTTGCCGCAGATACAGGTTGCCCAATTCAAAATTTTTCTTGGCTTGCAAAACAAGCGGTTCAATGTTTTCCACTTTTACTTTCTGGGTTAACACGTCCAGATTGCTGGCCAAGCCCTGTTTGTATTTGGCCTGTGCCTCTGCCAAGTGCTGTTTGGCGATATCCAGGTATTCTTCCTGTACGCGGATCAGCGCGGCGGCGTAAATAATGTCGTAGCAGAACTTAACCACCTGCTGAGTAACCAAATCCTGCACGTGGCGCAGGTTGTAAAACCCGGTTTCGGCCCCTACCTTGGCGGCACGCGCCGTATTGCGGATTTGCCCGCCAGACCATAAAATATACGATCCGCTTAACCCTGCCGTATATGTATTGTTCTGGCCGATTTCAATACTGTTGGAGCCCATGATGATTTTGCCTTTTTTTAAAGCACGGCTGTACGAGCCGTCCAAAGACAAAGACGGATAAAAATACGAATTGGCTTCCGCCAGCTGTTCTTCGTAAATTTCTTTCGTCTTCTGGGCGTCAATGATTTGGTAGCTGTCCGAAAGCGCCATGCGGATGGCGTCCGCAATGGTAATCTTTTCTCCCCCCACCTCTTCACGTTCGGCAAACAAACTGTTGGCCGAATTGTTTGGAGCGGCCTCCAAACCTACGGGCGCATACATTGCCAGCAGCGCGAGTACAATCCATTTTCTCATATGTCTTATTTTGTTTCCTTATAGTATTGTTTAATTCCCAATAAAATGATTTTTACCAAACGGGCGATCTGTTCCCTGTTATACAGGCTCCCTTTGATACACCCGCGGCAAACGTGCTGTTCCAAATAGGCACTAAACATAATTTCCGTTGCAATGCCCGACACCAGCCGCACAATATCCGTCGTGGCCCCCGCAGGGACTTTGCCTTCCTTTTCCTCTTCTTTTAAAATGCGTTCCAACATGCCCTGCAAATAACGGTCTTGTTTGCGGGCGGGCATTTTGGAAGAATCCATATCCAGCGTGTACGAAATCATCTGAATCACAAATTTGGAATGGATCGGATTTTTCGTAAAAAAATCCAAGTGGGATTTTAGTCCTTCATACAGCACTTCTTCCGGCCCTTGCGCCCGTTGCTGCACGGTAAGCAACTGGTCGCAGAAGGCTTGTTCGTGATCGTCAATAATACTGGAACAAAGGTCTTCTTTGTTTTTAAAATAATAATACAGCACGGGCTTTGTAACGTGCACCTTTTCGGCGATTTCGCGCATGGAAACTTTATCCAGCCCTTTTTCCGCCATCAATGCAAATGCGGCCTTCTTGATGGTTTGCCGCATGCGAAGCTCCCGTTCTGATTTGTCCGTTTTGGTTGTTTCGCTTTTCTTCATAAGTTATTTACCTACCGGTAAGTATATTTTACCAAAAGAAGCCTTTTTTGTACATAGTTTTACAAAATAAAACCCCGCCCAACGGGCGGGGTCGTTAAAAACTTGTATGTCTAGAACAGAAGCATCAGCCCCCACGCGGCAAAAATACAGCCCAACAACCCCGCCGCACACAGGGGAATGAATCCAAACAACCACGCGCCCAGTGCTTTCCAAGCTGATACGCCGTACAGCCGCATCAGCCCGCGCGTTAAATACCCCAGCTGCAAGCCCAATACCAGCAATACCGCCGCTGCGGCCAACCCGCCCAAGCGGGCTTGCGGCCACATGGCGTTCCACAAGGCAAATACAATAAAAAGCCCTTTTATAAACCCGGCCGAACCAACTAAGCTAAACAATTCGGCGGGAGAGGCTTTTACCCGGCAGAAATCCAAAAACATCCCACACACCGCCGCCATAAAAAAGCCTGCGGTCAGCTCGGCCGCGAACACCACCGCCCATTTGCCTACAAACGCCGCCGCGGAAATGCCGTCCCCTATATTAAAAAACAGCACCCAGCCCAACGCGGCCGCCAAATAGCCCGCGCACGCCCACGCCAAAGAACGGGCCTGTACCCATTCTTTCAGCGCCGCGGCGGGATCTTCCATATAATGAAAGTATGTTTTCAACCCGTGCATACGCGCTCCTTAATGCACCCACAGGTACGATACGCTGGGGGTAGCGATTGATTGAAGCTGCTGCGTAAGCGTCTGGCTTTCCACGGACGAGCCAAACGAAAAAATCAGCTCGCGCAAGCTTTCCGGCCGCTGGGTAATAATTTGCGGGTCTTTAATTCCGGCCAGCTCTCCGGCCAGTGCCAAGGCTTCTTCTTCGCCTCCCAGCTTATCAATAAATCCCAAGTTAAACGCGCGCTGGCCCGTAAAAATGCGGCCGTCGGTGTATTCGGTCATATCCTCGGGTTTGACGTTCGGGCGCCCCGCTTTGACGGCCGCCAAAAACTGCCCGTAGGTATCGTCCACCATATCCTGCAAAATGGCTTTTTCGGCGTCCGTCATCGGGCGGTAGGCGGAACCCATATCCTTGTATTTGCCCGATGTAATGGGCGTTACTTTGACGCCGATTTTTTCAAACAGTCCTTCCACGTTGCCCGTTTGCATAATCACGCCCACCGATCCCGTAATCGTGCCGGGTTCGGCTACAATTTTATCGGCCGCCATGGCAATGTAAAATCCGCCGCTGGCCGCCACATCGCGAAAGAGAGCCACCACTTTCTTGTTTTCTTTCGCGCGCAAAATTTCGCTGTAAATATCCTGCACGGAAGCCACCGTCCCACCGGGGGAATTGATATCCAGCACAATAGCTTTTACATTTTTATCTTCGCCCGCTTCCCGTATTTTTTTGGCAATTTCCGAGGCGCCTTTCGGGCGGGAGAACGGAGAAGTGCTGTTGTCCTGCGCGATGACGCCGCGCACTTTAATCCAGGCCACATTCCCTTTTTTGTTCCGCGCCGAAAGAGAAGCGCCCAGCACTTCTTCAGCCGACGGTTTGGCCTCTTTGGCCGAGGGACACGCCGGCACGGGCCGCACCGTCAAATAAACGCCGCAGACGGCCGAAACGGCAAAACAGGCCAGCAGTAAAAACGACCACGCCCCGCGGCCCGACAACCGTTTGGCGGGTTTAGGGTCTTTGGGGGTTTCTTCTTTTTTGTCCGAATCAGTCGTCAAAAAAGCTGTTTTTTCGTTTTCCAACAATTTTTGCTCCCATTGTTCTTTGGGAAGAGACATATCAGTAGAGGCCGAAAGGCCTTCGTTTTCGTTTTCTGGCATACAGTTTCCTTTTACACATTCAAAATTGTTACTTAATTATAGCAATTAAATTGCTAAAATAAGAGCAGTTCCCACTGTATATCGGGGAAATCTTCTGTCCGTCGTACACCAGGAGGGAGGAGTGTTTATGTTTAGAGGAATTTACACGGCTTTGGCCACGCCCATGAAACCAAACGGCAGCGTGGATTATGATGCGCTGGAGCGCCTGCTGCGCGCCCAGCTGAGTGCGGGTGTGGACGGAATTGTCCTCCTGGGCACCACGGCCGAAGCGGCCACTTTGTCCGCCGGCGAAAAAACCGAAATTCTGCAGTTTTGCGTGCCGCTTATTAAAGGCCGGGCCAAAATTATCATCGGCACCGGCACCAACGCCACTTCCTCCACCTTGGAAAATACCCGCGCCGCGCTGGCCTTTGAACCGGACGGCGTGCTGGTCGTCACCCCGTATTACAACAAGCCTAACCCCAACGGGCTGATTGAACATTACAAACAAGTGGCGGCCTTGGGCAAGCCGATTGTGCTCTACCACATTCCGGGCCGCACCGGGCTGAAGCTCTCCAATGCCGTGTTCGACCGGCTGCTTGCGGAAGTACCCCAAATTGCCGGCATTAAAGAATCCGACTACGATATGGCCCACGTCATGGACATGGCCGTCAAATACGCTCACCGCTTAAATTATATCTGCGGCAACGACGATTTGTTCCCGCAGTTTTTGGCCATGAACGCATCCGGCATCATCAGCGCCGGGGCCAATGTGCTGGCGCCGGCTTTTGTGCAAATTTATAAACTGTTTCTGCAAGGGCAAACCAAAAAATCGTTTGATTTGTTTGCCCAGCTTTATCCGTTGGTCAAAGCGTGTTATCTGGAAACGAACCCGACTTGCGTGAAATACATGCTGGAGAAAATAGGCTTCGGCACGCAGACGGTGCGCCTGCCGCTGGGAACCATCTCGGAAGAGAATAAACAGAAAATAGACCGCCTGCTGGAAACGGCAGACCCGACATTTTTTATCCATTAAGGAGCCGCTATGAAAACCGTAGGCATCATCGGAATTAACGGGATGGTAGGGCAGAATATGCTGGCCGAACTGAAAAAAATAAACACCCCGTTTGAAATTAAAACATTTGGCCGAAACGACGAAATCACCCCGTTGGATATTGCCGTGTTGTGTACGGATAATCCCGTCAGCGCACAGATTGCGCCCCAAATTAAAGACCGCGTTAAATTTACAGTGGATATGTCTTCCGAGTTTCGCATGACGCCGGGCGTGCCGCTGGTTATCCCGGAAATAAACGCCCATGCCATCACCCCAAACACCCCGCTTATTGCAAGCCCCAACTGCACGACGACCGGCCTCGTGATGAGCCTGGCCCCGCTGGCGCCGCACTATCATTTTACGGAAGTGTTTTTCTGCTCCTACCAAGCCATCAGCGGCGGCGGCAAAAAACTGCTGGACGATTTTCACACCCCCGGCTCCTACTACGAAAACAATTGCGTGCCGCTGATCGGTTCCGTCCAGCCCAACGGCCACACCAGCGAAGAGCTCAAAGGATTGTACGAAACGCGCAAAATTATGGAAATGCCGCACCTGAAGGTATACTGCCATACCGTACGCGTGGCGGTGGAAAATTCCCATTCGCTGGGCGTTACGCTCAAAGCAAAAGAAAATTTTGATTTGGAACAAGTCAAAAAATTATGGAATGCGTTTCCGAACTTGGTCTACAGCGAAAAAGTCATCACGCCCAAAGAAGCCAGCGGCCTGGAAACCACTTTCATCTGCCGCTTGCGCCGCGACGTGGAAGAACCCAACATCATTCACTATTTTGTAACGTTTGACAACCTGCTCAAAGGCGCGGCGATGAACGGCCGCCAGATTGTGGAACTTTTGCTGGAGAAATTTGTATGAAAAAAGTATTTATTAACGGCGCCGAAGGCAAAATGGGCAAAGCCATCGCCCGCATCATCCAATCCCGGCCGGAGCTGGGGCTGGAAGTATCCATCCGCCGGGAAAGCGGCCAGGCCGTCTTGGGCGATTTTGACGTGGTGATTGATTTTTCCACCCCGCAGGGCGCGCAGGAAGCTTTTTCCATTGCCCGCAAACACCGCCGCCCCTTTTTAACCGGCACTACCAATTTGCCCGAAACGTTCCTGTTTCAAATGCAGGAAGAGGAAAAAATCCCTGTTTTTTATGCACCCAACGTCAGTTTAAGCGTGTACTTTTTTACGGAGCTGGTGCGCCAAGCCGCGTGCATGTTCCCGGGGTACGAAGCCAGACTGCACGAAATACACCACCAATATAAAAAGGACGCCCCCAGCGGCACCGCCAAAAAACTGGCGGACGTGCTGGAACTGCCGTACGAAAACGTAACCTACGAACGCACCGGCGAGGTGGTGGGCACGCACACGGCGTCTTTTGTATCTGCCTTTGATGAAATAACCCTCACGCACGAAGCCAAAAACCGCGATTTGTTTGCCGATTCGGCCGTACACATCGCCCTGTGGCTGATGAAACGCGAGAGCGGTTTTTACACCATGTCGGACTACGCAAAATTTAAATTGAAGGAAAAAAGAAAATGAAAATTCATTTTATAGGCATTGGAGGCGTGGGCATGAGCGCACTGGCGCAGCTGCACGCCATGGGCGGAGACCGGGTAACCGGTTCCGACCGCTTGATCAGCAAAGGCTATACGGATATGGCCTTGTGGGATTATCTTAAAAAACTAGGCGTGGAGCTCTACCCGCAGGACGGAAGCGGCCTGGATCACCGCACGGAACTGGTGGTGCTTTCTTCCGCCATTGAAGACGACAACCCCGAACTGGTAAAAGCCAAAGCGCTGGGCATTCCCATAATGCACCGCTCGGAACTGCTGGCTAAACACGTGGCGGCCCACCGCACGATTGCCGTTTCCGGCACCAGCGGCAAAAGCACGACCACCGCAATGATTTACGATATCTTGGCCTTTGCCGGGATGAGCCCTTCGGTCATTACGGGCGCGGCGATTTTATCGCTGCAAAAAGAACAGGGCGTGTTTGGAAACGTATATAAGGGAAATTCGGACATTTTGGTCATTGAAGCCGACGAAAGCGACGGTTCCATCGTCAAATACAAGCCGTACCTGGGCGTCTGCCTGAACTTGCAGAAAGACCACAAAGAAATTTCCGTACTGCAGGGCTATTTTAAAGAATTTATCTCCCACTGCAAAACCGCCATCATTAACGCCGAAGAAGAAAACCTGCGCGTACTGGCCCCGCAGGCCAAAACGTTCGGCCTGTCGCTGGGGGACGTACACCCGAGCGAAATAAAAGTGGACGGCTTCGGTTCGGACTTTACCATTCAAGGCCAGCCTTTCCGCCTGCACGTGCCCGGCTTGCACAACGTAAGCAATGCCGTAGCCGCCGTGGCGGCCGCCCTGCAAATGGGGGTAGATTTGGATACTTGCGCCAAAGCGCTCAACAAATTCCAAGGCATCGCCCGCCGTTTTGCCAGCATCGGCAGTTACGACAAAATTGAAGTGATTGACGATTTTGCCCACAACCCGCACAAACTGGGCGCCACCATTGCCGCCGCCCACCTGCGCGGCAAACGCGTGCTGGCGTTTTACCAGCCGCATGCATTTACTTCCATTAAACTGCTGGCGCCGGAATTTGTGGAAAGTTTTGCCAAACACATCGGCCCGCAAGACCACCTGTGGCTGACGGAAGTGTACTATCCGGGCGGCACCATTCCGCAGGGCGTTTCCTGCCGGACGGTGTACGAAGGGCTAAAAGCGCGCGGCGTGAACGTCAGCTACGACGACTGCCGCGAACGCATTTTGGCCGAAATGGCCGGCGCCGCACAGCCGGGGGATATTCTGCTGGTGCTGGGCGCGCGCGACCCGACGCTGACGGATTTTGCCCGCAAACTGCTGGCCTCGCTAAAAGAACGGCAAAGCGTATCGGGATGCAAAAATTGCATGTTGGGCAACTGTTGCCTGCATTACAGCAAATAATTAAAAACCCCGCCTTTTTAGGCGGGGTTTTTTAAAGCAAGCGCGGTTTATTTTTTCCCGTCCGTCCGCTCTTTAAAAATATAGGCGTTGACCAGTTGCTTAAAGATTTTGCCGCGGTGTTCAAAATCTTTAAATTGGTCAAAGCTGGAACACGCCGGCGACAACAGCACAATGTCCCCCCGCGTTGCGCCGCGCATGGCGGTTTGAACGGCTTTGTCCAGCGTTTCGCAGCGCGTCAGCGGTACGGCGCCGTGCAGTTCCCGCTCAATTTTATCCATCGCTTCGCCAATCGTCAGCACCTGTTTGCAATAGTCTTTGAGATACGGAATCAGCACTTCGTAAGAAGCGCCTTTGTCCCGCCCGCCCAAAATCAGCCACAAGTTGCGGTTTTTATCAAAACTTTTCAGTGCGGTAATGGTGGAGTCCAAATTCGTAGCTTTGGAATCGTTTACGTACACCACGCCGCGGTGATAGGCAAACTGTTCAATGCGGTGCTCCATCGCTTCAAACCGGTCAAACACGGCCCGCACGGTATCGGCGGGCACGCCGGCGGCAAACGCCATTAAAGCGGCGGCCATGGCGTTTTCAATGTTATGAATTCCTTTCAGGTGCGGCGGGCGCAGCTGGTGCCCTTCGCTGAAAATCAGTTCGTCTCCGTCAAAAAATACATCCGTTTTCAGCAAATGTTTGGGCTGGGTAGAAAAAGCCAGCACTTCGCTTTTGGCTTTTTCCACCAGTTGGGCGCACACGGCGTCGGCCCCGTTTACCACCAGCACATCATTGGCGCGCTGGTTTTTAAAAATTTTGGCTTTGGCCTTGATGTAGCCTTTCATCCCGCCGTGATGATCCAGATGGTCGGGCGTCACATTCAAAAGGCACGCATAATGAGGTCGGAAATAGGTGCTGTCTTCCAGCTGATAGCTGGACACTTCAATCACCACGTCATCCCCTTTTTTTACCCGGGGCGCACAAGCCGAAACGGGACTGCCGATGTTGCCGCAAATATGCACGCCGCGGCCTTTGTTTTCGCGGGCGGCATTTTCCTTCAAAATTTCACCCAACAGCGCCGTGGTGGTGGTTTTGCCGTTGGTGCCGGTTACGGCAAAAAGGCGGATGCCTTTGGGCATAAACGCAATAGCGGTTTCCAATTCGCTAAACACGGGGATTCCCCGCTTCTTGGCTTCCACCAACACCGGATGGCGCGGGAAAATGCCCGGGCTTTTAATCCAAAATCCGCATTCAAAAATTCGGTCGGAATGGCCGCCCGTCTCCAGCGTTACGCCGGGCGGAAGCACGGCCTGAGCGGCGTGGGAAATGGCCGCTTCCTCGCTGATTAATACTTCAAATCCGTTTGCCGCCAGCAAAGCCGCCGCGGCACGCCCGCTTTTGCCCCAGCCGAGCACGCAGGCTTTTTGTCCTTTTAATTTGTCTTTTCTAAACATATTTTTTCTTCTCTTTTTGCAACCACGTCCGGACGGTTTCCTGATCGGAAAAATGTCTTTTTTGCGTACCGACCAGCTGATAATCTTCGTGCCCTTTCCCGGCGATGATGACAATATCGCCCGGTTGGGCTTCTTTTAAAGCGCTTTCAATCGCCTGCGCCCGGTCGGGGATGATTTGATAATTGGAAAAATCTTTCATCCCGGCTAAAATATCGTTAAAAATTTGCTGCGGATCTTCACAGCGCGGGTTGTCGTTGGTTAAAAACACCCGATCCGCGCGCGAACAGGCCGTATTTCCCATCAGCGGCCGTTTGGTGCGGTCGCGCTGGCCGCCGCAGCCGAAAACCACCAATACGCGCCCTTTTTTAAAAGGCTCCACCGTATCAAACGCCCGGCGAAGCGATTCGTCGGTATAGGCAAAATCCACAAAGACGGAAAACGGCTGTCCTTCGTCTATGCGTTCCATCCGCCCCGGTACGCCCGGCAAGGCGGCCAATCCGCGCACAATGGCCGCTTCGTCGGCGCCGTGCACCCACGCCGCGGCACACGCGGCCAGGGCGTTGTACACATTGTGCCGGCCCAAAAGGCGGATGTGCATGGGCGTGCCGTTTATAGAAAACGAAGTGCCTTCCAAGGTTTCTTGAATGTCCTGCGCCTTAAAATCGGCTTCGCTTTCCAACCCAAACGTTACCGTCTTTACACGGCCCTGCAAAAGCTCCAGCAAACGCTTGCCGTACGGATCGTCTGCATTAATCACGGCCACGCGGTTGGGTTTGAAATTGTGCGGATCGGCCAAGTTTTCAAATAATTTTTGCTTGGCCTTAAAATAATTTTCAAAGGTGTGGTGAAAATCCAAATGATCCCGCTGCAAATTGGTAAACACGGCCGTGTCGTACCAAATATGGCGCACCCGCTGCAATTCCAGCGCGTGCGAAGACACTTCCATCACCACACTGTCGCAGCCGCCGTTTTTCATGCGGGCAAGTAACTCAAACAGTACCAGCGCCGCGGGCGTAGTGTTGGGCGCCTTGGAGAGGACTTGCCCGGCCATGCGGTAGTTTACCGTCCCCAACGCGCCTACTTTATGCCCGGCGGCTGTTAAAATAGATTCCAGCAAATACGCAATGGACGTTTTGCCTTTGGTGCCGGTAATGCCCGTCATGTGCATGGCGTCGGAAGGGCGCCCGTAAAATTCGTATGCGGCGTCAGCCATGTCGCGGTCAATATCGGCCGACTGATAATAAAGCGCCGGGCAAGGCTTGGCAGGCGCGAACATAGACACCACCATCCCCGCTCCGCGGGCCAGGGCGTCGTCTATAAACAAGTTGCCGTCTGCATTGGCGCCTTTTAAGGCAAAAAATACAAATCCGGGGCGCACGTCCTGCGAGCGGAACGTCAGCCCGGTTACGGTAAGGCCGTTTTCGGCCGCTTTTTGTAAAACGATGCTGGAAGACATAGCAATATGGTATCAAATTGATAGAATGTAGGAAACGAAAAAATAGCTTTTAGGAGTTTTCTCTATGTCCGCCCCTCTTTCCGCCTCCATCCGTCTATATGGCAAAGCCCCCTATACCTTGGCCTTGCTGCACGGTGGGCCGGGGGCGCGGGGCAGTTTGGCGGGGCTGGCCGCGCAAGTAGGCCAAAAGCGCGCCGCGGCGGAACTGCTGCAAACGGCATTTTCCGTAGCAGAACTGCTGCAGGAACTGCACGCGCAAATTCAAACGCTTACGCCGCCCGTTGCGCTGGCGGGGCACTCGTGGGGGGCGTGGCTGGGGCTATTGTACGCGGCGATACATCCGCAAAACGTCCGCCATTTGGTGTTGATTTCCTGCCCGCCGCTTACGGATGAATTTGTTCCGCAGATTTTAGAAAGGAGACTTTCCCTATTAACCCCACCAGAGGCAAAAGCCTTTCAAGAAGCGCTGCGGCAACTGGAGAAAAACAATGCCGCTTCCCCGCAAGCGTTGCGCACGCTGGAAGAACTGAGCCAAAAAACCGATTTTGCCTTTCCCGCCCCTTATGACGATTCCGCCTTGGAGGTGGACGCCCGCCAATATCAAGCCGTCTGGCCGCAAGCCGCCCGCCTGCGCACGGAAGGAGTGTTATTGCAGGCCGCCCGCGGCTTGGAGTGCCCCGTCAGCGTACTGCACGGTTTGCAAGACCCACACCCCGCCGCGGGGGTGTTGGAACCGCTTACAGCGTGCGGTATTCGGCCGCAGACTATTTTGTGGGAGCGCTGCAGCCATTCCCCGTTTGCCGAAAAATACGCCCAACGGGAACTTTGCCGCTTTTTGCAGCAGGCGTAATGCGTTAGAATAGATTTAATTGCGGCAAGAAGTTTCTTCCAGCAACCGGGTAATGTCCTGCGCCAGCAGGGACAGGTGGCTTTTAATTTGCGGTTGTTTGGTTTCTAAGAGAGGAAGCAGGGTGGAGCGAATCCAATTGCGGGTGTAGACGTCTTCAAAATTGGTTTGATCGGTAATGTGGGACAGCCCGTTATTTTGCAAATAGCTTTCCGTTTCGGCCCGGGTAATGCATAACAGCGGGCGCACGATTTCAATGCCTTTTGCCAGCGGACGGCGCACCGGAATGCCGCCTAAGCCTTTGGCTTTGGTGCCGCGCAGTAAATTTAATAAAACCGTTTCGGCCTGGTCGTCAAGCTGGTGCCCCAGCGCCAGCTTGTTAGCGCCCCATTTGCGGGCCAATTTTACAAACGCTTCATAACGTGCTTTGCGCGCGCCGTGCTCCGGGCTTAAATGAAATTTATCCGCATATTTTTTGGCATCGGTTTTAAGGGTTAAAAACTCAATTTCCAACTCTTTGCATAATTGCCGGCAGAAACGCTGGTCGGCTTCGGCATCTTTGCCGCGCAGCCCGTGGTTGACGTGCGCCGCCGCCAGCGCAAAGTGTTTTTCACCCGCCAAATAGCGCAAAAAATGCAGCAAACACACCGAGTCGGCCCCTCCGCTAAGCCCCACCAGCACGGCGTCCCCCCGGCCGATCAAGCGGCCGGCAAACGCCCGCATGCGGGGCAGAACGGAAGCGTTAAAGCTTTTTTTTGTCATATAAAAAAGTATAATAAATTAAATAAAGGGATTGAAAACGCTTATGAAAAAGAGAATTTTAATTGTAGAAGATGAAGCCAGCATTATTGATTTGCTGACGCTGGTTCTGACCCGAGAAGGATACGAAGTATTCTCCTGCCAAACGGGGCGCGATGCCATCGCCACCATCAAAAAAGTGCACCCTCATTTGGTCATTCTGGACGTGATGCTGCCGGGGTTGGACGGGGCCAGCATCGTGAAAATCATGTCCGAAGACGAAACGCTTTCTTCCATTCCCGTCATTATTACCTCGGCCTTAGTGGAATCGGAAAAGCTGTTCTCCACCCACCCGCAGGTAAAGGCGTTTTGCTCCAAGCCTTTTGTCTTAACGGATTTTGTCGCCAAGGCCAAACAAGCGTTGGGAGACTAAAACACTTTCCGTCCGTAAAAAACGCCCGCAATGAAACGGGCGTTTTTTTATTTGAAAATCTGCGCGTTAACACGCCGATTTAAGCCAATAGGCGTATTGCTTCCAAAAGGCCGTTAAAAGTTCGTCCAAAAGCAGTTCCTTGCTGATCTCCGTCCCTGCGCATTGTTTTAAACTCAGGTGCGGCTCTTTGCCGGCCGGAACACGGTTGTTCACATTTACGCCCACGCCCACCAGGGCAAAGCGTCCGTTTTCTTCAAAAAAAGTTTCCGCCAAAACGCCGGCCGTTTTTTTCCATTTGCGGTTTTTCTTGTCCCACGCCAAAATGCTGTGGCCGTCTTTCACTTTGGTTTTAAGGTCAAAAACGGCGGCCAGCGCATCGGCCAAAGCCTGCGCCGTTTGCCGGCTTAAAGACAAGGCGCACAAATCGGCGCGCTGGGGGCGCAAGATAAGCGTAAAATAAATGCCGCCTTCCGGCGCGTGAAACCGGCTGCCGTCCAGCCGGCGGGCCGCCGTCTGTTCACAAGCCAGTACCAACGTGCCTTCCGCCTCGCCGCTGCGGGCCAACTCCAAGGCCAAGTCCTGCGTGCTGGGCACGGTTTCCAAACCGATTACTTTTTCAACTTTTTTAAGGGGAACTTTTGTTTCTTCCATAGTTATATTTTACCAATTTATCTTGCCTGCACCCGGCCGAATTACTTCTTTTTCCCGCCGCCTTTTACGCGCATTTGGCGCAACTCAAACAAGCGGTCGCGCAATTCGGCCGCCAGTTCAAAGTTCAGCGCGTCCGCCGCTTGGAGCATTTGCTGTTCCAAATCTTTTTCCACGGACTGGATATTTTTGAGCGTCGGCTCCGGCAACGTTTGGCTTAAAATGCCAAAGGCGCTCGTTTTGGTTTGCTGCTGCAGTTCTTTCAAGTCCACTTCCATTTTTTGAATGGTCTTGGGCGTAATGTGATGCTCTTTGTTATAAGCTTCCTGCAATTGGCGGCGGCGGTTCATTTCGTTTAAGGCGTATTTTATGGAATCGGTCTGCCGGTCGGCGTACAAAATTACTTCGCCGTCTGCATTGCGGGCGGCGCGGCCGGAAATTTGAATCAGCGTGGTGGTATTGCGCAGGAAGCCTTCGTTGTCCGCTCCCAAAATGGCTACCAGCCCCACTTGCGGGATATCAATGCCTTCGCGCAGCAGGTTAATGCCTACCAGCACGTCAAATTTTCCTTGGCGGAACTCTTTTAAAATTTCCACCCGGTCTAACGCTTCAATATCCGAATGCAAATAGCGCGTTTTGATATTCTTTTCCGTAAAAAACGCGCTTAAATCTTCCGCCGTTTTTTTGGTCAGCGCCAGCACCAGCGTGCGTTCGCCGCGTTTTTTGTGCTCGGTGATTTTTCCCACCAAATGGTCAATCTGTCCGGCGGTGGGGTGAATGTAGACTTTCGGGTCTACCAGCCCTGTGGGGCGAATGACCTGCTCCACAATATGGTTGCCGCTTACGGTCAGTTCATACGGGCCGGGCGTGGCGGAGACGAACACCGTGGCCGGCATGAGTTTTTCAAATTCGTCAAATTTAAGCGGGCGGTTGTCCAGGGCCGACGGCAGACGGAAACCGAAATCCACCAACATCTGTTTGCGGGCGCGGTCGCCGTTAAACATACCGCGCACCTGCGGCAAAGCTACGTGGGATTCGTCCACCATCATCAAAAAATCGTCGTATCTTTTAAAATAATCCAGCAAACACGCCGGCCGCTCGCCGGGTTTGCGGCCGTCCATATAGCGGGAATAGTTTTCAATCCCGGGGCAAAAACCGGCCTGCTGCAGCATTTCCAGGTCATACTCGGTGCGCTGTTTTAAGCGGTAGGCTTCCAGTTCTTTGCCCATTTTTAAAAGTTCCGCGTGGCGGATGTCCAGGTCGCGCCGGATTTGCTCAATGGCGTTTTGCGTGTCCTCGTCTGTCGCCACGAAATGTTTGGCGGGGTAAATCCACGCTTCGTCCAATTCCGCCAGTACGTTGCCCGTAATGGGGTGGATTTCATAAATATGCGCAATCGTCTTGCCGGCAATTTCTACGCGGATGGCGTTTTGGCTGTAGGGCGTCATAATATCGGTATACGGGCCGCGCATGCGGAAATTGCCGGAAGCAAATTCCATTTCATCGCGGCGGTACTGGATTTTGATTAACTGCCCCGAAAGGGAAGAACGCGTCATCTCGGCGCCTTTTTTGACGTAAATGCGCATTTCGCGGAAGCTGTCCGGCGAGCCGATGTTGTAAATGCACGAAACGGACGCCACCACAATCACGTCCCGCCGCGTCAGCAGCGAGGTGGTGGCCTTTAAACGCAGTTTGTCAATGTGTTCGTTGACGGCGGAATCTTTTTCGATATACGTATCGGTTTGCGGAATGTAGGCTTCGGGCTGGTAATAATCGTAGTAAGAAATAAAATACTCTACGGCGTTTTCCGGGAAAAATTGTTTAAACTCGGCATACAGCTGTGCCGCCAATACTTTATTGGGCGACAAAATAAGCGTGGGCCGGTTGAGCCGTTCAATGACGTTGGCCATGGTAAACGTTTTCCCCGAGCCCGTCACCCCCAGCAACGTCTGGCGCGGCACGCCGGCCAGCACGCCTTGGGTAAGCGCTTCAATGGCTTTGGGCTGGTCGCCCGCGGGTTTAAACGGAGAAACAAGTTTAAAATGATCCATAGCCTTATTCTACTTATCTTACACCCGTAAAAAAGGGCGGCTTTTTACAGCCGCCCGACAGCAACAAAAAATTTATTTTTCGGCGCCCGCCGCGTGGGTAAAGGTGGAATCCAACACCCCCGGCAGCAGCTGCGCTACGCCGTCAATCATAAACTGCATGGCAATGGCGCACAAAATCATACCCATAAAACGGATGACAATCTGCGTTCCGTTCGGGCCGATTTTATTAAAAATATAGCGCGACCCCACCAAACACACGCCCACGATGGCGGAGCTTAAAAACAAGACGCCGATCATCATCATCGCCATGGAAAAAGTGGTCGTTTTTTCCGCGTACAAAATGGCCGTGGTAATGGAACCGGGCCCGATAAAAAGCGGCATGGCCACCGGCACCAAAATATGGCTCAGGCGGTTGCGGGCCTGGTCAAACGTGTTGCCTTGCGCGGCGGCAGTTTCAATGCCGTGGCTTTCAAATTTGCTTTTCCCCTGCAACATGCGCAGGCCGACAATTAAAATAATAATAGACCCCGCCAGCCGGAACGCCGGAATGGTAATGCCAAACAGCGTTAAAATGCGGTTTCCAAACACGAAAAAGGCCGTCAGCAACAGGAAAATGGCCAGCGCCATCATCAGCGCCACGGCGCGCTGCACTTTGGGCGGTTCGTTTTCCACATGTTCCAGAAATATCGGCACGTTGCCGATCGGGTTTAAAATGGACAGCATACCGATAAAAGAGTTTACCAACAGACCCCAATCCATAGTTTAAAAATCTCCTTAAAAGAAAAAGTGCCTGCTGAAAGCAGACAGTTTAATATCTATAAATAGTATATAAAAAAATAACCCGTTCCCCAATAAGCTGGGGCTAATCCCTTTGCGCGCTTTCTGCCTAAATAAAAAACCCCGCCAAGAGCGGGGTTTAAATGGGGAGCCGTACAGACTTTACCTACAAGTCCCCTCCCTGACGCTCGGGGCTCGCAGGCCCGCCTCGCGGTGCTCGCCTTGCCTACCGGCAAACTCGCACATCGCTGCGGCTTTCAAATCCTGCCGCGCGCAAAGCAGTTTGCGCGCTTTCTGCCTAAATAAAAACCCCGCCAAGAGCGGGGTTTAAATGGGGAGCCGTACAGACTTTGCCTACAAGTCCCCTCCCTGACGCTCGGGGCTCGCAGGCCCGCCTCGCGGTGCTCGCCTTGCCTACTGGCAAACTCGCACATCGCTGCGGCTTTCAAATCCTGCCGCGCGCAAAGCAGTTTGCGCGCTTTCTGCCTAAATAAAAACCCCGCCAAGAGCGGGGTTTAAATGGTGGGCAGTACAGGATTTGAACCTGTGACCTTCCGCGTGTGAGGCGGACGCGCTACCGCTGCGCCAACTGCCCGAAAACTGTATATTTATTATATCAATTTCCATCTCTTTTTGAAAAGCTTTTCTTTTCTTCTCTTCCAAAACACCGCGCACGCCCCGCCCAAACCTATGCTATACTAAATACAAGAGAGGTATTATGTTTACAAAAACGTCATTAGAAAAATTAGCCCCCATCAACACCGTTTGCTTAATGATTTTAGCCGCCACCGCGGCCACCGGCGTGTTGGTATACACCAAAACCATGCTGATGCCCTTCGTGATTGCCCTGTTTATTTCCATGGTTGCCGGCACCTTGGCCGGATGGCTCAAACAAAAATGGAAAGTTCCTTACGGCTTGGGGCTGGTGCTGAGTTTTGTGGCGTTTTTGGCCTTTGTCGTTTTGTCGGTATTGTTTATTTCCGGCTCCATTGAAAGCTTTGTGGCTGGAGCCGATATTTACAGCGAGCGGCTAAACGACACGCTGGATTGGCTGCTGATGAACTCCCAAAAATTCGGGGTGAACATCAATTCCCAATTCGTGGCCGATACCGTCTCCAAACTGCCTGTATTTAATATGCTTAAAAGCGTGGGCAGCACACTGGTTTCTATTTTAACCAACCTGATGCTCATTACGCTGTTTGTCATCTTCATTTTTATGGGCAAAGCCTCGGCGGATAAACCCTCCCTCGTGGGCAACATCCAAAAGCAAATCTCCTTTTACCTGCTGATTAAAATTTTTGTTTCGCTGTTGGCCGCCGGATTTACTTGGGTGGTGCTGGCCTCCATTAAAACGGAACTGGCCTCCATGCTGGCGGTACTGACGTTTGTGCTCAATTTTATTCCCAACATCGGGCCGTTTATTTCCACCTTGCTGCCCATGCCAGTATTGTTCCTGCAATACGGGTTTGACTGGCATATTTTGCTGGCCCTTATTTTACTGACGACCATTCACTTCATCATCGGAAACATTTTGGAAACAAAATGGCTGGGAAAAGGAATGGATTTAGACCCCATCGTCGTCATCGCCTGCTTAATTTTCTGGGCGCTGGTGTGGGGCATTATGGGCGCCCTGCTGGCCGTGCCGATGACGGCTATTATCAAAATTGCGCTGGAGCGCAATGAAACTACCAAACCGCTGGCGGATTTGCTGGGCGGGAAATACGCGTTTAAATAAATGACAAAAAATCCTTGGTATTACATCCCTTCGCTGTATCTGGCGGAAGGGTTTCCGTACATTATTATCAACACGGTTTCCACCGTGCTGTATGCCGACCTGGGCTTTTCCAACGAAAAAATCGCCTTTTGGACGGGGTGGCTGTATCTGCCGTGGATTTTAAAAATGTTCTGGAGCCCGTGGATAGACGCCCGCTCCACCAAGCGCCGCTGGCTGCTGGGCGCCCAAACCGCGCTGGCGGGCGTATTTTTGCTTTTGGCCGCCCTTACGGCGTGGGAAGCATTTTCTTTTGCGGCGCACCAGGGCAGTTTAACTTTCTTTTATCTTTCACTCTTTGGGCTGCTGGCGGGTGCTTTTGCCTCCGCCACGCTAGACATCGCGACCGACGGCTACTACCTGCTTGCTTTGACGCCGGTGCAGCAATCTCAGTTTGTAGGCATCCGCACCATTTTTTACCGTCTGGCCATGATTTTGGGCAGCGGCCTATTGGTAGCGGGCGTGGGGGCCCTTTCTCAGGCGGGGGCCGCCGGGCAACAACCGCTTGTTCCTTGGCCGTTTAACTGGGCGCTGTTGTTTTTGTTTTTGGCCGCTTTATTTGCGGCGGCGGCCGGGTGGCACCGGTTTATTTTGCCCAAGCCGGCGGAAGACCGGCCCGTGCACGCGGCGCGCGGCAACGCGTGGGGAGATTCATTCAAAACGTATTTCACGCAAAAGAACATCCTGTATATTTTGGCGTTTATTTTGCTCTACCGCTTGGGGGACGCGTTTTTAGAAAAAATTGTTCCGCTTTTTTTACTCAAACCGCAGGCCGAAGGCGCCTTGGGATTAAGCGTGCAAACCTACGGGCTGATTAAAGGCACGCTGGGGCTGGGGGCGGTGGTCGTAGGCAATTTGGCAGGCGGCTGGCTGTTGGGAAAATACGGATTTAAAAAATGTATTTGGCCGTTTGCGGTGATTTTAATTTTGCCCAATTTTTTCTACGCTTATATGGCATGGGCGCACCCCTCCACCGGGCTGATTACGGTGCTGATTACGCTGGAGCATTTAGGCAACGGCCTTGCGTTAATGGCATTTACCGTGTTTATTATGTATATTTCCCAAGGCGCTTACAAAACCTCCCATTATGCCATTTCCACAGGCATTATGGCCTTGGGGATGATGCTTCCTTCCATGGCTTCGGGCTGGCTGCAGGCGCGGCTGGGATACACGGGTTTCTTTTGGCTGGCCAGCCTCGTCAGTTTAGTAACGGTAGCGGTGGTGCCGCTTTCTTTTAAAATTAAATCCATTGAAGAAACGGAAGCTTCTTTCCGCACTCACAAACACTCGCTGGAGGATGCCCAATGAAACCGGTCAATTTAAATATGATTGCCACGGAAACCCGAAACCCGAATACGATGGATTTGGATAAATCCACCCCGCGCCAAATCGCCCGCAAAATAAACCGCGAAGATTTCAACGCCGCACGCGCCGTGCAAGCCGCCAACAAAGAGATTGCGGCCGTTATGGTCATGGCGGCGCACGCCTACGCGCGGCATAAAAAAATTATTTTTATCGGTGCCGGCACCAGCGGGCGGCTGGGCATTTTGGAAGCGGTGGAATGCGTGCCCACGTTTGGCACCAAACCCTCGCAAATTATCGGGTTAATTGCCGGCGGGAAAAAGGCCGTCTTCCGTTCGCAGGAAGGAGCCGAGGACGACGCCCGGCAAGGCGCGAAAGAAATCGCCCGCGCCGCCAAAAAAGACGATTTGGTAATCGGCCTGACCGCCAGCGGCCGCACGCCCTATGTGCTGGGCGCGCTGAAAGAAGCCCAAAAAATAGGCGCAGGCACGGCTCTTATTTCCTGCAATCCGCAGGCCCTCTGCCCGCACGCGCAGGTGCATATTGCTCTGCCGACCGGGCCGGAAGCCTTGTGCGGGTCTACCCGCATGAAAGCGGGCACCGCCACCAAAATGGCCTTAAACGCCATTACCACCGGCGCCATGACGCTGTGCGGCAAAACCTACGGCAACCTGATGATAGACGTTCAGCCCACCAATGAAAAATTGGTCGCCCGCGCCATTCGGTTAATTTGCACCGTGGCGGGAACGGACGAAAAAACCGCCGCCAAGCTGCTGCAGGCGGCGGGGAAAAACGTTAAAACCGCGGTAGTCATGCACCGCAAAAAAGCGTCTAAAAAAGAAGCCGAAAAATTATTAAAAAAGCAAAACGGTTTTTTAACCAAGGTGATTGATGGCTAAATTTGCGTTAGGACTGATGAGCGGCACCAGCGCAGACGGGCTGACCGTCAGCGCCGTACAGCTGCGGCCGCTGCGTATTCTGCATTTTAAAAATTACCCGTATCCCTCCCGTCTTCAGCAAAAATTATTAACGGCATACGCGTTGCCGGCGGCGGAGCTGTCCGCCCTGCATTTTGAACTGGGCAAATTATACGCCAAAACCGTTCAAAAATTTTTAAAAGAGTTTCACTTGTCCGCCGCCGATTTGGAAGTAACCGGCTCGCACGGGCAGACGATCTATCACGGCCCTTATGACGCCGTGCCCAACACCCTGCAAATCGGCGAGCCTTCTTTTATCGCCGTGCAAACGGGGCGGCCGGTCGTGTCGGACTTTCGGCCGATGGACATGGCGCTTGGCGGGCAGGGGGCACCTTTAATTCCTTTTTTTGACGCCTATGTGTGGGGGCGCGGCACCCCCAAAATTTTGCTTAACGTAGGCGGCATTTCCAATTTTTCCGTCGTCGGCAAAAACATAAAAACCTTCGGGTTTGACGTGGGGCCCGGCAATACGTTACTGGATTTGGCCGCTCAGCGCCTGCTCAAGCAGCCGTTTGATAAAAACGGCCGCACGGCCGCACGCGGCACGCCGGATGTAAAACGCGTACAAATACTGCTGCGCCAAAAATACTTTTTGCAAAAGCCTCCCAAGAGTTTAGACAAAAATACCTTTGGGGAAAAATATCTTGACCGATATTTCCCCCGTGCCGATTTTAAAAGTACCGCCGATTTGCTGGCCACGCTCACGTGGTTTACCGCGGCGGCCGTGGCTCAGGCCGTTCAGCAATTTGTGCCCGCGGCCTGCCGCCGGGAACTGGTGGTATCCGGCGGGGGGTGCTACAATCACACGCTCCTTGCCTTTTTGCGCCGCCTGTTGCCCGCGCTAAAAATTACCACGACTTTATCCTACGGCATCGACCCGCAGGCCAAAGAAAGTGCGGCGTTTGCCTTGTTTGCCTGGCGGGCACTGCACGGGCAAATTAATCATTGCTCCCGCGCCACCGGCGCACGGAAAGATGCTGTGTTAGGGAAAATTACGTTATGAATATCAACCGTTTGGTACACCCCGGTTTTTGGTTTGGAAAGACCCCGCAGGAAGAAGCCCTGCAGCTGGCGCGCATGGGCGTAGGCGGGTTTTGCCTCTATGGCGGAACCCGTGCGGAAGTGGCCGCTTTGACGCAAGCGCTTCGCGCCGCTTCCCCGCATAAACGCATTTTAATTTCCGCCGATTACGAAGACGGTTTGGGCCGCTGGCTGCCGGATGCGGAGCTGCTGCCCTCCAACCTGGCCCTCGGCGCGGCGGACGATACGGCCTTGGCCGAAGAAAAAGGGTTTTTAACCGCCCGCCAAGCCAAAAGCATTGGGGTGGATTGGGTGTTCGCCCCGGTGGTAGACCTGGCCGACCATCCCCAAAACCCTATCGTAAACACTCGTTCTTTCGGGGCAGACCCGCAAAAAGTAACCCGCCTCGCGGGAGCGTTTATGGACGGACTGGCCAAGGGCGGCGCGCTAAACAGCTTAAAACATTTCCCGGGGCACGGGAACACGGCCACGGATTCGCACCTGGCGCTTCCCGTGTTGCTCTCTACCAAACAGCATATTCTGACGCACGAATTGGTGCCTTTTCAGCAACTTTTAAACAAGGCAGACGCCGTCATGGTGGGGCATTTATTGGTGCCCACGTTAGACGAGCAATATCCCGCTTCGGTTTCCCATACGCTGATGACCGATTTGCTCAAAAAACAAATGGGCTTTGCCGGATGTGTGTGTACGGACGCGTTGGGTATGAAAGCGCTGGGAGATGAAAAGAAAGCCGCCTTAAAAGCTTTTTTGGCGGGGGCGCATATTTTGCTGGTGCCGGAGAAACCCTTTGAACTGTTAGATTTTTTAAACAAGCAAACCCTGCCGCCAGCCCTGCTGGAGCAAGCAATGCAACAGCAAAATTTTTTGTGCGCCCGCGCAGACGAAGTGCCTTGCACCACGCAGGCGGCCGCCTTCGGGCCGACGGATTTTTCGGCCCGCACGGCACACAAAGCGCTCACACTTTTGGGCGCGCCGCTTACGTTGACTGCGGGAGAAACGCTGTATTATCTGTCCGTCGGCAATGACGAGCACTTATCGCAAGAGCCTTTCTTGCAAGCCTTGCAGCAACACCATATTAAAACGGAAGCTTTTAACGGGCAGGAAGGGAAATTGGCCGTTCTTTGCTGGCGGCGCTACCAAGCGTATAAGGGAAAAATAGGACTGGACGAACAAGAAATCCAACAGGTCAAACAAGCCCTGCAAAACCACCCGCACAGCATTGCCATCAGCTTTGCCAACCCGTGGACAGTTGATAACATCCCCTGCCGCGGCAAGCTGTTTGCTTTCAGCCCCGCACCCGCTTTTCAGCAGGCGGCGGCGGACGTACTGGCCGGGAAGCTTACCCCCCAAGGCAAAATGCCGGTTTTACTGTAACTACGGGGCAATCATCTGCGCGTCAAACCCGCTCATGCGGGCCCAAACGTCATCGTTCCACACCAGCACGCCCGGCTTGGCATACGCAAAATTATTCCACCGGTGGAACAAGAACTCCTTCGTGTTGCGCACCGACGTCAAACTAACCGAGAACACCGCCTCTTTCGGCAGGGAGTTGGCCAGCGAATACCGCCAATCATAGGCGGCCGCCATGGGAGATACGTATATCAAAAATACCGCTTGCGGAAAGGCTTCTTTCCATTTGGCTAAACTGCGGTACAAATGCAGACTGCGGGCGGCCTCCGCGGCGGGCACTTCCGCGGCGGAAATAATCAAATTGGTTTTTTCCTGTTGCAAATACCCTTCCGGCTTGGGGCCCGCATCGCCGATGCCCGCCACCGAAAAACCCTCCCGCACGAACGAGCGGATAAACCCTCTGTCCTTCTCGTCGGCGTACAATTCAGAGGCAAATTTGACGCCCCGGTCGGGCAGTGTGCCGGATAGAATAATCACTTTTTTATCTGCAAAAGCTTTGCGGTATTGAAGCGCAAATTTTTTAAAAAGCGCTTCCATTTGCAAGTCGCCCTCTTTGCCGCCAAACAGCACGTATTGCGTTTTTTCTCCCAACCGGTGCGGGAAATCCAGCGGCGTTCCCGGGAATGCCGCCAGCACTCCTTGCGGCACTTGGTCGTGCGAGGCAAAAAATTGCAATTGCTTTTCCCGCAAGGGTTGGTCTTTGAGCATCAGGCGGTTACTTAAAACGGCCCACGCGCGCAGCCGGTTGGAAAGAACCGGCGTGAGCGGAGAAAGACGCCTGTCTACCCATAAGCCTACCCCTTGGCTGGCCGGCAATGTCATGCCCATGCGTGCATTTAATAAGGCCGCCCGGCTGGAGGAAACCGTCGCCGCGCCGGGGCGGGAAAGCGCTTTTTGGGCGCCTTCCAGCGCTTTTTGCCACGTTTGGGCGGACACGCCGCTTCCGCAGGCAATGCTTAAAATAAACAATAAAATTTTTCGGTACATATGGGTATTGTAAAAGATATATCCGTTTTTTTCGAGGGTCTTTTGTCCTATTTTTCACTAGGACTAAAAAGCCCCGTCTAAACGGGGCTTTGGTTAATACGTGATTTTATCTGTTTTTTCGTTCCACTTTTCAAACGGCTCGTTTTTGTTTTCCAAATCAATGCAAAACGTTTTAAGCGAGCGTTTTTCCACCGGCAGCGGCACTTCTTTATAAATAAATTCATCGTCAAAGCCGTATTTGGCGGCGGTAAACCGGTCGGCCGCAAAAAACAGCGCTTTGGGGCGGGCCCAATAAATGGCGCCCAAGCACATCGGGCACGGCTCGCAGGAAGAATAAATTACGCAGTCTTTCAATTCAAACGTTCCCAATTTTTTACATGCTTTGCGAATAGCGTCCACTTCCGCATGACGGGTGGGATCGTTGGACGAGGTTACCTGATTGCAGCCGCGGGCAATAATTTTGCCGTCTTTCACAATCACCGCGCCAAACGGGCCGCCCTTGCCGGAGAGCATTCCCTTTTCGGCCATTTTAACGGCTTCTTTTAAAAATTTGGCATGTTCTTTCAGTTCCGCTTGTTCCATACAATCCTCCAAAGGTGCCTTTTTATTATAGCTAAATTTGAAGCTTTACGGTTTGATTCCTTTGGTTGGCATGCACGTTCTCCCCAATGCGCACAAACCGCGCCCCGGCCCCCAGGCAAATGTCTTGCTCCCGGCTTGCAAAGCAATAGGAAACGTCATCCAAGCGGGTGCCGCTGTAGCCGGCATTAATCCACATTTTCCCTTGCCGGGTTTGATGTTCCCCCCACGTAACCCGTACCGGCACGCCGGCCGCGGGCAGGGTGTCCCCCGGCCAGACGCCGGGTGTGAAAGGCCGGATGACGGTGCCCGTTTTGGAAAGGGTCTCCAGCTCCTTGGGCACGGGCGCATGCGAAAAAGTCAGTACGGCGTCCGCTTTTTGCACTCCTATTTTATAAAGGGCCGATGTCAGTTTTTCGGGTGCAATGCCCGCCTCAAACAACAACACTTTGCCGTTGGAGAGCTTTACGATCGCGGCGTTTTTGTTCCACTCGTTTAGCAAATACACGCGCCCGCCGGAAAAGAAACACGCCTGCACCCCCAGCGCCATCCCCGCAACGATCAGGCACGGCCAGAAGAGTTTGCGGGCGAACTGTTTTTGCGGCAGATGAAACAGCCAAAACAGCCCCGCATAATACGCCGCTATGGCGCCCGGGCTCCACGCCGCGGCCGGAACGGAAGACAGCTTAAAAGACGCAAAAAATTCCACCAACATTTTAAATCCTTCCAGCCCCCACGCGGCAGGCCCCTGCAGTAAAAACCCCATATGCAGCAGCGTGAACACATAGTAGCCAAAGGTAATGCCCATTAAGGTGGACGCCCACGGCACCAAAAGCATATTAGAAAGCAGGCCCGTCACGGAAACTTTATAAAACACATTGGTAAAAATCGGCAGCAGCACCAGCTGGGTGGAAAGCGTCGCCAAAAAGATTTGCGCAAAAAAGCGCACCCACCCCGGCCACGCGGCGGGAAGCCGGTAATTGCTCAAACACACGATAATGGCCAGCGTCGCCAGAAACGACATTTGAAACCCCGTTTCAAACACGCTTGCGGGCTCCAGACACAAAATAATAAAACAAGACACCAACAGCCCCTGAAACACCCCGCTGTTGCGCCCCAGCAAATACCCCACACACGCACAGACCGCCATAAAATAGGCCCGCACCAACGGGGCGTCGGCCCCGGCCGCCAAGGTGTAGAGCCCGGCCACCGCCAGCGCGCAGATAATGGTTTTCTTCCTGCCTAGCCCCACTAACGCGCAGAGCCCTACGGTAATTAACGTAACAAACCCTACATTGCCGCCGGAAGCCACCAACAGATGCACGGCGCCGCTGTCTTGAAAATCGGCATAGAGCCGTGGGGATATTTCCCCGCGCTCGCCCAACAGCACGCCCCCTGCAATGGCCGCCAGCTCCGGCGCAAATGACCGCTCAAACGTGTGCAAAATATCTTCCCGCAGCGCCCTCAGCCCGCGGAAGAACACCCCCGCCGGGCGCACCACCTGCGCCTGCGAGACTTTGCTTTCCGTAAAAATATGCTGTTGGGCCAGATAGTGCCGCCAGTCAAAATTCCCCAACAGGTGAATGCCGTACGGCTTTTGCAGGCGGCCCTGTAGGAGCAGGGTATCTTGCCACTGCGGTTCAAACCCTGCAAACCGCGCATACACATAGCCGTCTGCCAGCTGTCCGTTTACGGACAAGACCTTCACAACGGCATTGGTGGATTTCTTTTTATGAACGGGGAAATGCGCCACCCTTCCGGTAAGCGTAACTTGTTTTTGCGGCAAGGCATGAAAAACATCCCGCTTGGCAGGAGCGGGACGATAAAAACACAGAAGCAAACAAATAAGCGCCGCCAAACACCACAAAAGCGGCCTTTTGTACAGATCGGGATGCATTAGATTTTGGTGCGTCCTTTTAGGGAATAGCCCAGCGTCATTTCATCCATATAATCAATATCGCCGCCCAGCGGCACGCCATAGCCGATGCGCGTTACCTGCCCCACCAGCCCGCGCAGCAAATCGGCCAGATACAGGGCCGTCGTTTCGCCCTCGCTGTCCGGATCGGTGGCGATAATCACTTCCCGCACCGGCGGCTGCGCATGCTGGACGCGTTCCAACAGTTCGCGCACTTTCACCTGTTCCGCCCCGCGCCCGTCCATGGGTGAAATGGCGCCGTGCAGCACGTGGTACAGCCCTTTATACGCGCCCGTTTTTTCCAGCGATTCAATGTCCTGCGGGTCTTCCACCACGCAGATAAGCCCCCGGTCGCGGTCGGGGTCGCGGCAGATTTCGCACAGGCCGTCTTCGCTGTAGCTAAAGCACTGGGGACACAATTTAACGTCCTGCTTGATGGCCGCCAGCGCATGGATAAACTCTTCCGTTTCGCCTTGCGACGCCCGCAAAAAATAGGCGGCAAAACGTTCCGCCTGCCGCGGGCCTACGCCGGGCAGTCTTCGCAAAGCACGGATGAAACGGTCTAAACTTTTCATACTTACGCCATCAACTCACCGGGGAAAATTTCCAAAATGTCTTTCACTTCTTCCGGCGTATCCGCCGCAGCCCCGGCCGCGGCATCGGCTTCAAAATTGCCTTTTACAAAAGGTTCTTCTTCCGAAATAACCGCACGGGAACTCCCCGCAGGGGCAGATTGCTTCTGCGAAGCGGTTTCTGCCGCATGGGGCGCCGTTCCCCGCACGGGGGCCGGCTCCTGACAAGGCGCGGCTTTGGCGGGTTGTTTGGCGGCTTGCGCGGAAGGTTTTTTGACGCTTTCCGTCCGCGGGGCGGTTTGCGCCGCGGAGGGTTGTTCCGGCGTGCCTAACTGGATGCGAATCACGCGGCCGCTTATTTTCTGGGCGGCTTGTTCCAATTCCGGCAGTTTGTTTTGCGCCGGGATTTGATAAAACTCTTTTCCGGGAGCAAAATGAAGCGTCCATTGGGCATCGCTAAACGTAACGGAGCAGTTGGTCATCACGTCATACACAAACGGGCTTTTGGCAAACTGCTGAAGCATTTTATCCCAAATCTGGCGGTTGGAAAGCGTTTTTTGCAACGAAGCGGCCGCCGCCGGCGAAAGCGAAGCGTCTTCCTCTTCTTCGTCATCTGCCAGGATATCTTCCTGCGTGTTTACCGCCGGTTTGGCGGCAACAGCCGGTTTTGGCGACACCGGCACCGCCTTTTGAACGGACGGTTTAGCCGTGCGCGCGGCAGGCGTTGCCTGCGCGGGCGCGTGGGAGAGCGGAGGACGCGCCGGCGAAGCCGGGCCGGAAGAGGCGGGTTCGCCGCGCTCCAAGGCTTCCAAGCGGCGGATAAAGGATTCAATGTCCAAGCAGCTGTCCATCACCGTAAACATGCCTACTTCGGCGCTGACGAGGGCATTGTCCGAAAATTTTACTTCTTCAATAATTTTGTTAATCTTGCGCGACAGCTGCGCCAAAAATCCGGAAGATACGTTTTTGACGGTTTCCTTCGCCCCCGCAAACGGTTCTTCGCCTTGGCCCAAGGAAAAGTAAAACAAATCGCCCAGCGTATTTTTTAAATCTTTCAAAAAAGCATTGGCGTCAAAGCCTTCTTCTTTAAGCGTTTCAAACACCCGGTGCAACTGCGGGCCGTTTTTTTGCACCAGCGCGTCCACCGCCTGCTTAATTAACTCATCGGGGGTAAGGCCCAGCATTTCGCCCACGGCTTTTTCGTCAATCCGCTCGCCGCTGTAGGCGATGGCGCGGTCTAAAAGCGTCAGCGCGTCGCGCATGGCGCCGCCGGCGTTTTTGGCGATGATTTTGGCCGCCCCCGGCGTGAGGTCTATATTTTCCGCCCCGGCCAAATCCAGCAAATGCGTGCTGATTTCTTCCACCGTCAGCGGGCGGAAACGAAATGTTTGGCAGCGGCTGACAATGGTGGCGGGCACTTTGTGTTTTTCCGTCGTGGCCAAAATAAACACCACATGGGCGGGCGGTTCTTCAATGGTTTTTAAAAGCGCGTTAAAAGAGCTGGTGGAAAGCATGTGTACTTCGTCCAAAATAAATACTTTAAACCGGTCGCGCGACGAAGCCAGCGCCACCGTATCAATGATAGCCTCGCGCACTTTTTCCACTTGGGTGTTGCTCGCGGCGTCCAGCTCCAGCACGTCCATATCCGCACTTTGGGCAATTTCCAAACACTGCGGGCATTGCCCGCAGGGCTCGGGCGTGGGCTTGTTGTTGCCGTGCCCGGTGCAGTTAAGCGCTTTGGCCAAAATGCGCGCCGTGGTGGTTTTACCGCAGCCGCGCGGGCCATAGAACAAATACGCATGCGCAATGCGCCCCAGCTTTAATGCGTTTTGCAAGGTTTTGGAAATGCTTTCCTGCCCCACCATATCTTCAAATTTTTGGGGGCGGTATTTATTTGCCAAACTGACATATTGGTTTTGCTCTTCTAACATTTCCATAACTTAACCTCTGCGTGATTTTTGCGCGCGGCGCACCGCGTGTTTGTAATCTAAACTGATTTTTCCAGGGCCCAATAACGCCGCCGGCAGCAACGCCGTCAGCAGCAGCACCAGCAGCGCTACATACAATTTATTGAAATCCGATGCAAAAAAGATAACCCCCATCACGGCCGTGCACAACACGGACAGCCACGCCGCCGGGCGCGTAAACCAGCCCAAAATCAGAAACAGCGCCAAAAACAGTTCCGCCACCAGCACCGTCAGCCCAACCGGCACCGGAAGCGGCAGGCCAATAGCGGTGGCGTTATATAAAAATTCCCGGTAAAAAAGCAGGCTGCCGATGGTAACGTACAACAGCACCAGCCCCGTCAGCAACCGGGTTAGAAAAATCGTAAGCGAAAAGACGTCTTCGTCTATATTGCAATGCAAATCAATTTGGCGCATACACCCTCCGTCAGAATTCCACTTCGGCGGACATGGAAAAATACGTTTTCCGGTTATCTTCCCGGCGCGGCTCAAACACTTCCACCCCGCCCGATAAAGACATCTCCCCCAAATGTACATGCAGCCCCGCACTGACGGCTGCCGCCGTGTCGCTCAGTTCGTTGTAGCGGTACCGCGCCAACGAAGCATACGGCGTAATCAATTCCGTGCGGTAGCTCAGCCGCACCGCGGCGGCTTCTTTTACAAATCCTTGCACCACCGCCGTCATAAAAGGGATATTGGCCCAGCTAAAAGTAAGGTTATGCGGCGGGTTGCTACTATATTCTATCACTTTATGCCAAGCGGCTTGCACATTCCAGTTTCCCGCGTCGGCGGACGCTTCTACATGCGCGCCGGTTTCCACTTCGCCAAACGCGCCGGACGGCAAATCGTTGCCCTGCTTGTCCACGTAGGTGCGGTAGCGGGTCTGCTCGGCGTAACCGGTAAGCGTCGGGTTTTTAAAAATCCACCAGCGGTAAAACGGCTTCCAGCCAAGCCCCGCCGCATACCCCACCGCCTGATATCCAACGGCCTGCGGCTGCCAAAACCCTTCGGCCAGTGCCCGCCAGGCGTCGTTTAGTTCATACGATACTTCCAGCCCGTAGCGCGAGGTGGAGCCAGCCTCGTCTATTTCTTTATCCGTCATCCGGTAATACCCGTACATGGGCGTAAACACAAAACCGTTATCCAAATCCAGCCGGTACCGGGCCCGCAAAGCGGCGTAGCCGCGTTCCCCGTTGACCCCCGAAAAACTGAGCTGCCCGTAGCATAACGCACACGGGCAGATCAGCAGGATCAAACTGATAAACGCGGTTTTCAGTCGCATCGCAATTTATTTTTTGGCTTTTTTGGCTTTCAAAGCCGCCACTTTGGCGTCTTCGTCCTGGAGGAACTTGACGTAGTTGGCCGCTTTGCGTTTTTTCCACGCGCCTTTGTGGTAGCCGTAGCCGATGATGAGCGGAATCAAGGTCGTGCATTCGCCGTACACCATCTGTTCCAGCGCGGTGGAAACTTTACCCCAGGAAGAAGCTTCCTTGAGGGTGGAGCCGGACAAGGCACCGTCGCGCACGTCGGCCACCGTAATTTGCACGGCGTATTTGTGCATGGGAGCATCCGCCCCTAAAATTTCGGCCGCCACCACGGTGTCTTGGGCAAAGTTTTTCGGTACGCCGCCCGAGAACATCATCAATCCGGTTTCTTTGGCTTTGATTTTGATTTTGGTCAGTTCCAAGAAGTCTTTGGCGCTGTCGATAGACACATGGGCTTCGGGGTGTTCGGTTTGATGGGCTACAAAGCCGAAACCGGCCGAGCAGTCCGAGAAGGCCGGCACAAACACGGGCACGCCGTATTTGTAAGCGTTGTAGACGATAGAGTCTTTTCCTTTGCCTTTTTTCTCCAGCCATTTGCCCATTTCCCAAATAAATTCGCGGGAAGAGTAGGGGCGGGGCTCCAGGGAATTGCAAATTTTATGGACGGTTTCGTCGCATTCTTTGAGTTGGTCTTCGTCAATATAGGTGTCGTAGATACGGTCAATGTGCAGGTCGCGCAGCAAGTTGTCGTCGGCGTTATAGGGGGTGCCGATATAGTGTTTGTAACCCAACGCTTCAAAGAAGTCCTGGTCTACGATATTGGCGCCGTTGGAAACAATCGCGTCAACCATGTTGTTTTGAATCATGTCCACCACTACTTTTTTAAGCCCGGCGGATACGAGCGATCCCGCGATGCACAAAATGACGGAGCATTTTTTGTCAGACAGCATCATATTGTAGATTTTGCTCGCTCTGGCCACTTCGCGGGAAGCGTAGGCCATGCTCCCAAAGGCTTCCACCATAGGAACCACATTGTATTTTTTGAGGTCAATGTGTTTGATGGTGTCTTTGAGAAAGTCTTTTTTGGTAAGTTTTGCCATTTCTTTACACCTCTGCTGGATTTATTTACTTCTATTTAGTAAATTATATTAAATATACACCGTATTTTCTATAGAAAATATATAAAATTTTGCGGCAAAAACACGGCAGAAATTTTCTGCCCTTGGCTGCCGCCCAAGGAGCGTACCCCCCATGTATCCGGATTTACAAAAAACTGACCCCGCCGTTTTTTCAGCGGTAGCCAAAGAACTCGGCCGCCAGCGCGAAAAATTGGAGCTGATTGCTTCGGAAAATTTTACTTCGCTGGCCGTCATGCAGGCGCAAGGCTCGGTGCTGACCAATAAATACGCCGAAGGATACCCCGGCAAACGCTACTACGGCGGATGCGAATTTGTAGACGAAGTGGAACAGCTCGCCATTGACCGCGCCAAACAGCTTTTCGGCGCCGAGCACGCCAACGTGCAGCCGCATTCGGGCGCGCAGGCCAATATGGCGGTCTACTTTGCCCTCCTGCAACCCGGCGACACCGTGCTGGGCCTCAACCTTTCCCACGGCGGGCACCTGACCCACGGACACCCGATGAATTTTTCCGGCAAACTTTACCGCATTGTGGCCATGAACGTGCGCCCCGACACCGAAGAAATTGATTACGACGAAGCCGCCAATCTGGCGTTGGAACACAAACCCAAGCTGATTATGGCGGGAGCGTCCAACTATTCGCGCGTGTTTGACTGGAAACGCCTGCGCGAAATCGCCGATTCCTGCGGGGCCTATCTGGCGTGCGACGTGGCCCATTACGCGGGGCTTATTGCTGCGGGCGAATATCCAAACCCTTTCCCGTATGCAGACGTCGTAACCACCACCACGCACAAAACACTGCGCGGGCCGCGCGGCGGGCTGATTTTGTGCAAAGAAAAACTGGCCAAAGCCATCAACTCGGCCGTTTTCCCCGGCACGCAAGGAGGGCCGCTGATGCACGTGATTGCAGGCAAGGCCGTTTGCTTTGGGGAAGCGTTAAAGCCCGAATTTAAAGCGTATCAGCACCAAGTCAAACAAAACGCCGCGGCTTTGGCCCAGGCCCTGCTGGTCCGCGGCTACCGCTTGGTGGCGGGCGGAACAGACAGCCACGTGATGTGCATTGATTTGCGCTCCAAAGGCCTCACCGGCAAAGCCGCCGAAGCCGCCCTGGACAAAGCCGGCATTACCGCCAACAAGAACACCATCCCGTTTGACCCCGAAAAACCGTTTGTAACCAGCGGCCTTCGCCTGGGAACGCCGGCCGTAACCACGCGCGGCATGAAAGAGGCCGATATGGCGCAAGTGGCGGCGTTTATTGACGACGCCATTTCGCACGCACAGGACGAAGCGTACTTGGCGCAAATTGCCGGGCAAGTCAAAAAATTCTTGGAAAAATTCCCGCTCTATCCGCAGTTGCAATAGGGGCGTGTTCTCTTTTCCCCCGGAACGGACGGTTCGTTCCGGGTTTTTTATTTAGTCCTACTTTTTTATGGGACTAAAAACGTTCTTTTTTGGGACTTTAGACCCTTTTTTTTAGAATACAAAAGCAGTACATTATAGTATCGGGATTTGGCGCGGGGCTCCGCCCCGGCCCAGGGAAGGAAAGGATGAATATCAAAAAGACCCTTGCATTTTTCGGAATCGTTGCCCTGCTGTGCGGCGGGACAACGCCCGTTTTTGCGCAAAAAGATCTGACGAAATTTTTAAAACAACTATGGGGCCCCAAAAACCTTTTCTTTAACCGCTCTCCTTCGCTGAAGCAAACGTTCCCCAAAATAAACTGGCAGGCGTTGGACAATATGGCTTTTGCACAAGTGTCCACCCAGCAGGTGTTGTCCGCGGCGACGCCGTTGTTTATGCCCAAAGTTTCTGTAGACGTGCCCCGCCCGCTGCTGCCGGCGCCGCAAAAAATCAAACGCGCCGTGTTTACCCTGCAATACGACCCTAAAACCCACGGGAAAGGCTCCGCTTTTGCCGTGAAAATTGACGGCCAGGTGTGGGGCGTTACCGCCCGCCATGTGTTAGACGACATCGGCCGGTCGCCGTATATGTCGCTTAAAACGCCCGCCGGGCAGGAATTGTTTTTCCAAGTCTTTTCCGTGCGGGAAGGAAACGTGCATGGCGCGGATATTGCCGTTTTTCGCATTCCGCCGCAAGCGTTGGATTACATCACCCCGCTTCAGCCCGACTATGTGCTCCCCACCCCGGAAGAACAAGTACAGTCGGCAGGCTTTTCGCACGGAAACTTCGGCTGGTTCCCCCGGGTGGATGTGTTGTTTGCCAGTAATCACCGCATTTTAGCCCGGTACGAAAATTTCCCCGTGCGAAGCGGATATTGCGGCTCACCCGTCTTAAAAAACGGAAAAGTCATGGGCGTATTTGTAGGCATTATGCCCCAAGAATTGGCCCAAACCGCGGCGTGGTTTAGTTTGGTATCCAACTCTTTTCCAACCCCCATTCATTCGTTTACCCAAATTGTTCCGATTTCTTGGGTGCTGCGCCTGGTGCGGCAGGAAAAGTCCGGCCTGCCCATTGAAAGCACCGTGCCCGTTAAAGTGCTGGGCAAAACCATTGCCTGGCTGCACCCGGATGAAAATATCGTTTCTATCCAACAAATGCGCAACGGCAACCTGATTAAAACGATTCCGGCCTACCCTTTTATGAACTACAGTCATTTGGAAGCCTTCTTGGAGATACAGCCCCTTGACCGTATCTACGTGACCATCCAACAAGGAGACCGTTCTTCTTCCAGAAAAAGAATTTTTGTCTATGCGTTGGACACGGCTTCCGGCAAAGTAACACACACGGAGCGAAAATAAAATGCAAAAAAACATCCTGCTTTGGGTACTTGTATTTTCGTTGGCTCATACGCCTTTTGCCTATGGACAAAAAACGCTAAAGCCGGTTTTTAAATCACTGGGCAAAGTGGCCGCGCAAAAGGCGCCCCAAACGGCCGCAAAAGCGCTCCTGCCCGCCAGCCCCGCCGCCGCGGCGGCCTTGGCCAAAACAACAGCCCCGCACCAAAACCTGCCGGCACTGCCGCTGCCTCCGCTGCCGCTGACCACCCAAGAAACGGCCCGGCAGCTGCAAAAACAAGTGAATTTTGCCTTAGTCATCGCCCTCGCCAAACAACAAGAGCAAACCCGCCGTAAAATGGCGGCGTTTGACACACAGCTGCGGCAGCGCGTAGGAACTTTGCGAAATCCGTTCCTGCAAGATTTCATTCCCTTGGAAGGGACCGCTTTTTTTATTGAAGAAGAATACCAAGGCAAAAAATATCTCTGGGGTGTTACCGCCGCACATATGGTGGACTATGTCGGCCCGGACATCCACCTGCGCCTTAGCTTGGACGTGGGATTATCGTACGATATTCCCGTTACGGTGGTGGCCAAAGGAAATACCGGCATGGCCGATATCGCCATTTTTAAAATCAATGAAGACGTTTCCGATTTGGTACTTCCGTTCACGCTGGCTAAACGCGAACCCAAACCCAACGAAGTACTGCGCTCCTATGGATTTTTTGAAGGGGACTTCCACGTAGTGCCCAACCGCAAAGTGCTGCAGTCCACCCCCGGCCGAATTGTAACTTCGTTTGAGTTTGGCAATCACGAGCGGGCCGGCGCCTGCGGCGGGCCGTTAATTAACGAACAAAATGAGTTGGTAGGCATTCACTGCGGCAGTTCCCGCTCCAAGCAAGAAAGTTATGCCGTGCCGATTTCTTTCTTAAAAGATTTATTGGAGGCCGCCCACCACAACGGCATCAAAGAACGCGATTTGGTGCTAAACGGCCGCACCATTGGCAAAATTAATATAGACGAATACATTTATTCCGTCAGCGTCAAAAAATTAGGCATCACGCTCCGCACCGTGACTCCTTGGCGGGAAGAATCCCGCGTGGATTATAACCACTTGGAAAATTTAATCGAACTGCCGCATTCCGGCGTTTTGGAAATTGCGATTGTAAAAGGCGGCACCATCCAAACCGGCCAGACCAAAGCCACCAGCCAAAAACTAATTTCCGTAAATTTGCGAACCGGCTCCTCGTTCTTGGAATATATGTAAGAAAAACCCGGCTGAATAAAAGCCGGTTTTTTTATTAGTTAGATGTTAACAATGCTTTTGCCGCTTCGTTGCCGCTGTCTGCTGCGCGGCGGAGCCATTGTTCCCCCTCTTTTTTATTGGCCGGCACGCCCAGCCCTTTCCAATAAATTTGCCCCAGCACGTATTGTGCGGCGGTATGGTTTTGTTCGGCCGCTTTGCGGAAGAATTGAATGGCCAGCTCTACCGATTTGGGCGTTCCCTGCCCCTGCATCAGCATAAAGCCCGTCATATATTGGCCCTGCGCCTGCCCGCCGGCCGCCGCATTGGAAAACCACGCGAAAGCATCTTCGTATTTGGGCGGATTGGCACCATACGCCAAGGTGCCCATTTGGTATTGTGCATCGGGGTTTTTGGCTTGCGCGGCCGCGCCCAAGAGCTCCATGGCTTTGGCTTCATTTTTTTCCACGCCTTCCCCGTTTTGATAAAGCCGCGACAGTTCATACGCGGCCTGCGGCAGTTTCTCCCCTTCCTGCCACGCCTGCGTAAACCAGCGGGCCGCTTCTTCGTTGTTTTGGGCAATCACATACCCTTCACGCAGCATTTGCCCCACTTCCAGCTGCGCCTGCGAATCGCCCGTTTTGGCGCTGGCCAGCAACGCTTGAAAACGGGTTACTTCTTCATAGAGCTGCGGGTCTTCCAGCTGCACGTCCTGTGCGCGTTCTTGGGCTTGCGCATCTCCCTGCTGTCCGGCCTGCAAATACCAATTCAACGCTTCCCCGCGGCTGGACGGCAAACCGCCTAATCCCTGTTCATAAAAACGCCCCAGTTCGGTTTGCGCCTGTGCGTTGCCTTCGCGCGCGGCCAACTGCAAATAAACGGCCGCTTCTTCCAAATTTTTCGGCAGGACTTTCCCCTCAATATATAGTTGGGCCAGCTTCCAAGCCGCTTCCACGTTTCCGTCCGCCGCCGCCTTGCGGTACCATTCGGCCGCTTGCGCGCCGTCGGGCGTTTTGACGCCTTGGCCGGCCGCATATAAACCCGCCACCTTGAACGCCGCCTGCATATCCCCCGCCTGCGCCGCCGACAAGGTTTGCTCAAATTCCCGCTGCTGCGGCGTTTTATAAAACACAAAAACATACACCCCCGCCAACACCGCCAGCAACAACACGATTTTTAAAAATGTTTTCATACGTCCCCCACGTGCAGACAAAATAAAAGGAAGGCCGAAACCTTCCTTTTATTATACCTTTACCAAACTGTTTTTACATTTTTTATTTCGTCATGACAAACGGCATTTGGTCTCCGGCCATATACGTGGGCATATGCCCGTCCCATTTTTCAATGGCTTTTAATTGCGCTTCCACCTGGCGCAGTTTGATCAGCTCGTCCGACACCACTTCCCGCTGCAAGCGCAGGGATTTGGCTTCCGCTTCCGCCTGCAGGATTTTCTGCTCGGCTTCTTTTTTCACTTTTTCCACCAGGTTCGTGGCCCGCTTGGCTTCTTGTTCGGCAATTTGTTTTTCTTCCACCGCTTTTAAAAACTGGGGAGAAAATTCAAAATTGGTAATGGCAATGTCGGACACGATAACTTCTTTTTCTTTCATTTTTTCTTTTAAAATCTGATCCAATTCCCGCGCCACTTCTACCCGGTTGGAAATCAAACTGTCCGCCGAGTATTTGGCGATAACGGCTTTTGTCCATTCTTCCACCATGGGTTTTAAGACCGTAGCCGTATACTGCGGCCCCAAGTTGCGGTAAATGGATTCAATCGTATCCGGCAAAATGCGGTGGTTGATGGCCAAAGTTAAGCCTACCGTCTGCAAATCTTTTGAAAACGCTTCCGTTTGGAACGAATCTTTTTTGATGCGGACGGAAAATTTTTCCACTTTATCCACAAAAGGCACTTTGGCGTGCAGGCCTTCTCCGTACGCGCCTACAATTTTTCCAAAGCGCAGTTTCACCGCCACACTGCCGGCCGAAACCGTAA
Organism: Elusimicrobium sp. An273; assembly: GCF_002159705.1. Lineage (NCBI taxonomy): Bacteria > Pseudomonadati > Elusimicrobiota > Elusimicrobia > Elusimicrobiales > Elusimicrobiaceae > Candidatus Avelusimicrobium > Candidatus Avelusimicrobium gallicola. Next base: position 529,689 of record NZ_NFJD01000001.1, on the reverse strand, counting down.
AAAAGGAATTGAACACACCGATCAGCAACACCAAGGCCACTATCGGTACAGCCAGTTTTTTCCAACTTACGGAAATAGGGGTTATATTTCTCATTTGTTCTCCTTATGATTTTGTGTTTAACTGCTTTTTATCTATGCAAAGCGTTTTGTTTAATCCCAAGCGCCCGCATGCCCGCATGCGCGGGCGGCCGTTTGCACCGCCTGCTGATGCGCCCGCTCCAGGCTTTCGCCCCGCAGCCACGCGCACACAAACGCCGCCGTAAAGGAATCACCGGCTCCCACCGTATCCACTACTTGCACGGCGGGTGTAGGCAAATGGGAAAGGGTGCCATGGGCATATACGTTGCTGTACTGGGCCCCGGCCGTTAAAATAAGAAACCGAAGGCCATAGCGCCGCATCAGTTCCGCACACACGCTCTCTGTCGGCCAATTAAAATAATCCGCTAAAACTTTTAACTCGTCATCGTTTATTTTAAGCGCGTTGCACAGGCCCAACAGGGTTTCCAGCAGCTCTTTGGAATAATATGGCTGGCGCAAATTAATATCCAATACTTTTAACGTTTCAGCCGGCATACCGGCAAGCAGGGCCGACAAATTGCGCCGCGACTCCGCTGTGCGAAACGCCAGTGAACCGAAACACACGCCGTCCGCCCGCGCCAACAGGCGCGAAGCCGCCTGCGTAAGCGGGATATGATCCCAGGCGGTATTTTCTACAATGCGGTACGACGGAATGCCCTGCTGCAGCGTTACCTCTACGCGGCCCGTTGGAAACGGAACGCGGGCCACCTCCAGCTGCACGCCGCCTGCGTGTAATTGTTGCTGTAAGTCGTCGCCCAACGCGTCCTGCCCGACGGCGCTTATTAACCATCCTTCCGCGCCGTGGTGCGCCGCATGATACGCCACATTGGCCGGCGCCCCGCCGGGCCGCTTGCCTTCCGCCAGCATATCCCACAGCACTTCTCCCAGTCCCACCACAATCGGTTTGGATGTCATTTTTTCTCCTTGTTGCATCCCGTTAAAAAAAGCCCCGTCGGCGCGAGGCTTTGGCAAGACACAAAATTACATATGTCTCTTTTTCACTTTCATACGCGCAATCGCCTGCTTGATTTCAATTTCAGCCAGTTCAAAATCAATATCGGCATCTTTGCGGGAGAGCGATTCTTTGACGGCTTTGATTTTCTGTTTTTCCACTTCTTCATCAATTTCGTCGGCCAAATCCGCCCCTTCCGCAAACACGTTAACCACGTTATGCAACACCTCGGCAAAGCCGCCCAGTACGGCGAATTCTTCTTCCTTGCCGTCGTTTTTATAACGCAGTGAACCCATACCCAGCTGCACAATGGTTTTGATGTGCCCGGGCAAAATGCCCATCTCCCCCAGCAAAGCGGGCAAGACCACCATATCGGCTTCCCGGTTGGAGATGAGTTGTTTTTCCGGCGTAATCAGGTTCAGGGTCAGTTTTTTGGACATAGCTTACTCTTTGTCTTTTACTTTTTCGTAATTGGCCAGCACGTCGTCTATGCCGCCGCACATATAGAAGCAGGATTCCGGAATATGGTCGTACTCGCCGTCCACAATGCCTTTAAAGGCTTTAATGGTGTCGGCCAATTTGACGTATTTGCCCGGATGTCCGGTAAACTGTTCCGCCACGGAGAAGGGCTGCGAGAGGAATTTTTGAATTCTTCTGGCGCGGGCCACAGTTTTTTTGTCTTCGTCGGACAGTTCGTCCATCCCCAAAATGGCGATGATATCCTGCAAGTCCTTATATTTCTGCAAGACCTGGCGCACCCGCTGGGCCACGTTGTAGTGTTCTTCGCCGATAATGCGCGGATCCAAAATGCGCGAGGTGGAATCCAGCGGATCCACCGCCGGGTAAATGCCCAAGCTGGCAATCTGGCGCGAGAGCACGGACGTGGAATCCAAGTGCGTAAAGGTGGCCGCCACCCCGGGGTCGGTCAAGTCGTCCGCGGGGACGTATACGGCCTGAATAGAGGTAATGGCCCCTTTCTTGGTGGACGTGATGCGTTCCTGCAGGTTGCCGATTTCGGTGTTAAGCGTGGGCTGATACCCTACGGCCGAAGGCATACGCCCCAGCAGGGCGGACACTTCGGAGTTGGCCAACACAAAGCGGAAGATGTTGTCCAAAAACAGCAGCACGTCCTGCCCTTTGACGTCGCGGAAGTATTCCGCCTGCGTCAAAGCCGTCAGCGCCACTTTCGCGCGCGCCCCTGGCGGTTCGTTCATCTGTCCGTATACCAGCACGGTTTTGTCCAACACCGAGCTGCCGTCCGCCAATTTGGACTCGCTCATTTCCAACATCAAATCGTTTCCTTCGCGGCTTCTTTCCCCCACGCCGCCGAAGACGGAGCTCCCGTGGTGTTCGCGCGCCACGTTGTTAATCAGCTCCATAATCAGTACGGTTTTGCCTACCCCCGCACCGCCAAACAGCCCTACTTTTCCCCCTTTCATATACGGGGCGATCAGGTCAATGACCTTAATACCGGTTTCAAAAATTTCCGGGGTGGGGTTTTGGTCTTCCAAAGAGGGCGGATCGCGGTGAATGGGCATCTGCATGGCGCCTTTAATGTCGCCTTTGTGATCCTGCGGCTTGCCCAGCACGTTCATCAGGCGGCCCAAGCATCCTTCGCCTACGGGCACGGAAAGAGGCCCTTCGGTATCTACGGCTTTGGCGCCGCGCTGTAAGCCGTCGGTGCTTTCCAGCGAAACGCAGCGTACAATGCCGTCGCCCATTTGCTGGGCCACTTCGGCTACGATTTTTTTGCCGCCGTCCATTTCAATTTCAATGGCGTTTTCAATGGCGGGCAGGTGGTCTTGCTCAAACTGCACGTCCACCGCGGCGCCAATGATTTGAATTACTTTTCCGGTCTTCATATCGTTTCCTGTATGTTAAATTAACTGTTAAGAGCTTCCGCTCCGTTGACAATATCCAAAATTTCGTTGGTAATGCCCGCCTGGCGCACTTTGTTGAGCTTCACGCCCAGCGCGGTAACCAGTTCGCCTGCGTTTTTGCTGGCGGCGTCCATGGCGTTCATCGTGGCCGCCAAGTTGGCCGCTTGGGATTCCAGCAAAAAGCGGTACATGTTGGCTTTGAACAGCCGCGGCACCAACAGTTTGAAAATTTCCAGCATGCCAGGCTCAAACAGAAAGTCGCTTTCTTCCCGATCTTTTGTAATCGCTTCAAAATCAAACGGCAGGATTTTCTGTTCCACCAAGTTCTGGCTGGCCAGGGATTTAAAGTCGTTATAAATCAGCGTAACGCTGCCTAATTTCTGTTCAAAAAACGTCTTTAAAACCGCTTCTCCCAACAGCTCGGCATGCGCATACGACACCTTGGGGAAAATCCCCACGCTTTCATAGGCCAAATGCAGCTGGGGCATTTTTAACCGGGCGAGGAAATCACGTCCTTTTTTACCCACCGCAAAAACAAAAATTTCTTTGTCTTTGTTTGCTTTTAAAAACTGCAAGACGCTGCGTAAAATCACCGCGTTAAAAGAGCCGGCCAGCCCCTTGTCCCCGGTGATGACCAGCAACCCGATTTTGCGGGGATCTCCCGTTTTGTTTACGAAAAATCGCCCTTCCCAGCTTTCGCCTTCGTCGGGCTGCGGCATCGCTAAAATGTCTTGTTTCAAATCGTCCACCATTTCCAACATCTTCTTGGCGAACGGGCGGGCGGCTTCCATCGCTTCCTGGGCGCGGCGGATGCGGGCGCTGGAGATCATCTTCATCGTCTGCATAATCTGCTGCGTGGATTTGATGGCTTTTATATTTTGCCGTATGTCCCTAAGTGATTCCATGACAATTCCTTATTTGCTGTTGCGCCCTTCCAGGATAGACACATAGTCGGCGATACCCGCTTCCAGCGAGTAGTCCGGCTCGTAGCCGAGTTTTTCCTTGGCCAGCGTCATATCCGCCTGCGTTTTAAGCTGGAAGAACGGATACGGGTTGTCAATGTATTCCGGTTCCAGGTTGGTGCCGAGCTCTTTGTTCAGGCACGCAATGATGGCGTTATAGTCGCGCGGAATGCCGGTGGCGGCGTTGTAGACGCAGGTTTCTTTGCCGTTGTTGAGCGCGCAGAGATTGATTTTGACAATATCTTTTACGTACACAAAATCGCGCTGTTGTTCGCCGTATTTGAATACGCGCGGGCGTTTGCCGGCTTTCATCTGGTTGTAAAGCTGGTATACCATGCTGGCCATTTTGCCTTTATAGTATTCCCCGGGGCCGTAGACGTTGAAATAGCGCAGGCCGATGATGGTCATATCGTTATTGTCTTCGGCAAACTGGCGGGCCACGTTATCCATAATCACTTTGGAAAAACCGTATACGTTTTCCGGGTGCGTGGGCTGCGTTTCCACATTGGGCACGGGGCCGTTGCCGTATGTGGCGGCGGAAGAAGCGTAAATTACTTTTTTAATTTCGTTTTCCGCGGCAAAGTTCAGCAGGTTTTTAAAGGCTTCCACGTTTTGTTCCATCATGGCTTTCTGATCCATCACCGTCGTATCGGTAATGGCGGCTTCGTGGAAAATGGCGTCAAAATACATATCCGTGGGCATGTATTCAAACAAATCCGCGGTGATGACGTCGCCTTTGAACCCGATCAGGTTTTTGAAATGTCCGTTCTTGGAAAAATCGTCCATGACCGTTACTTCATGGCCTTGGGCTTCCAAGGTTTTGGCGATATTGCTGCCGATAAATCCGGCGCCGCCGGTAACCAAGTATTTCTTTTTCGTTTTCGCGTCCATTTATTTCTCCTGTGAAGCGGGTTTAAAAACCGTTTTAAATTCGTCCAGCGTGCTGACCACTTTTTCTTCCACTTCTTTGGTCAGTTCGTTGGCGGCGTTGAGCGTATCCAGCACGTCGGGGCGCTGGGCGCGGGCAAAAGCAAGCAGCTGTTTTTCGTATTCCAATACGTCGCTTACTTCAATGGAATCCAAGTATCCGTGTACGCCCGCATACAACACCAACACTTCTTCGCCCACTTTCAGCGGGGCGTATTGGTTTTGTTTCAACAATTCCGTCATGCGTTTGCCGCGGGCAATTTGGCGCTGGGATTCTTTATCCAGTTCGGAACCGAACTGGGCAAAGCCCGCCAATTCCTGATACTGCGACAAATCAATACGCAGCGTGCCGGCCACTTTGCGCATGGTTTTGCGCTGGGCCGAACCGCCCACGCGCGATACGGACAACCCGACGTTAATAGCCGGTTTGATGCCGCTTAAGAACAAGCTGCTTTCCAGATAAATCTGTCCGTCCGTAATGGAAATGACGTTGGTCGGAATGTAGGCGGACACGTCGTTGGCCTGCGTTTCAATAATCGGCAGCGCCGTCAGCGAACCGCCGCCGTTTTCGTTGGACAGTTTGCACGCGCGTTCCAACAGTCTGGAATGCAAGTAAAATACGTCGCCGGGGTAAGCTTCGCGGCCTGGCGGACGGCGCAGCAGCAAGGACATCTGGCGGTACGCCTGCGCGTGTTTGGACAGATCGTCGTACACAATCAGCACGTCTTTGCCCTGCCACATAAAGTATTCGCCGATGGCGCAGCCCGCGTACGGGGCGATATACAAAAGGGAAGCCGGATCGGACGCCGTCGCCGAGACGACAACGGTGTAATCCATCGCGCCGAAATCCGTGAGCGTTTTGACCACTTGGGCCACCGTGCTCTGTTTTTGGCCGACGGCCACGTAAATGCAGATGCAGCGCTCCGACGCCGGGATGTTCTTTTGGTTGATAATGGCGTCCACCGCGATGGCGGTTTTGCCGGTTTGGCGGTCGCCGATGATCAGCTCGCGCTGGCCTTTTCCGATCGGCACCATGGCGTCAATGGCTTTAATGCCGGTTTGCAGCGGCTGTTTGACGGGTTGGCGGTCAATAATGCCGGGGGCTACAATGTCCAGCGGCATTTTTTTGTCGGCCTTGATGGCGCCTTTGCCGTCCAGCGCGTGGCCCAGCGGGTCTACCACGCGGCCAATCATGTCCGCGCCCACCGGAATGCTGATGACTTCTCCCGTGCGTTTGACCAGGCCGCCTTCATGCACCAAATGGTCGGGCCCCATCAACACACAGCCGACGTTATCATATTCCAGGTTTAACGCCATGCCTTGCACGCCGTTGCCAAAATCCACCAGCTCCGACGCCTTGACGTTGTTCAACCCATGCACGCGGGCGATTCCGTCGCCCACTTGGATGACGGTGCCCACTTCGTTTACGTCGGCAGAAGTGTCAAAATGTTCAATTTTTTCTTTGATGATATTGGTTATTTCTTCGGGTCTAATTGCCATATTTCTACCGTATTAATGTGTCAACTCTTCTTGCAGTTTCATAAGCCGCCCCTGCAAGCTGCCGTCTATCAGTTCCCCCCGGCAAGTCATTTTCAGACCGCCCAACAGCGTCGGGTCAACCGAAAAAGACGCCTCCACCTTCGCACCGTAACGCGCCGAGAGGGCCTCTTGCGTTTGTTTTTTCTGTTCGGGGCTCAGCGCGCGGGCCGACACCACTTCCGCACGCAAAATACCCATCCGCTCGTCCAACAATTCCCCCACGCGGCGGGTAACGGCATCTAAAAGCGGGTAACGTTTTGCGTCAATCAACAGTTCCACAAACGACGCCGTCTCCGGCGCCTGGGAAAGCGCGGCACGCACCGCCTGCTTTTTTTGCCGGGCGGTGACGCGGGGGCTGGTCATTACCTCCCGCACGGACGAAAGCGCCTCTTGCGCGGCGCGCAAATCCTGTGCGCGCCGCTGGGCTTGTTCGTTCGTAGCGCTTAAATCGTTATAGGCGGCGGCATAACGCTGCACCGCAAGTCTGTCTGAACTGTTCATAGTTACTTCGCTTTTATTTCTTCCAACACGCGGTCTACCACGCTCTTGGCGGACTGTTCGCTCATCTGCTGCTGCACCACCTTGGAGGCAGCCAGCACCGCCGTACGGGCAATTTCACCCCGCACGTCCGCGAGCGCTTTGTTCTTTTCCGCTTCAATTTGCGCTTTGGCCTGCGCCAGCAGCCGGTCGGACTGTTCTTTGGCGGCGGAAAGAATTTGCTCTTTCTGCTTTTCTCCGATTTTTACCGCTTCCGCCATCCGTTTGGAGGCTTCTTCGGAAATCTGGGCCAATTTCGCATCCAACTCCTGCTTGAGCGTTTCCGCGGCGGCGCGGGCGTCCTGCGCCTGCTTTTTATCGTCGGCTATTTGCTGTTCGCGTTTTTCCAACCCGCCAATAATGAGGTTCCACGCAAATTTCTTGAGCAAATACACCAACAGTAAAAAGTTGCAGACGGTCAGTACCAGCACGCCGTAGTCCGGCTTTAACAAATCTTCCATACGTTCTTCGTCCTAACGGATTATTTGAGCACCAGCGTCAACAGGCAGATTACCAGCCCCAACATGGCGGCGCCTTCCAACAACGCGGCGATTACAATCATCGTAGAGCGCAAATCGGCACCGGCTTCCGGCTGGCGGGCAATCCCTTCCAACGCAGCGTTACCGATTTTTCCTAACCCCAGCCCCGCTCCGATCACAACTAAACCGGCGCCCAGGCCAGCGGCAATATATTTCAGTGCTACGAGTTCCATATGTTTTTCTCCTTTTGGGCCAAAGCCCTGTTGCTAGATTTTTTAAATCAATGCGTATGAATGACCGATCCGGCAAAAATGCTGGTTAACAGCGTAAATACATACGCCTGCAAAAACGCCACCAGCAGTTCCAGACACGTCATAAAAAGTTCCAACCCCATTGCCGGCAGCAGCGCGCCCGCCCCTGCGGCAATGTGCATCTGTCCGACTACAAAAATAATCAGCAGCAAGCAAATCAGCACCATATGCCCCGAAAGCATATTGGCAAAAAGACGAATCGCCAGTACGCATACTTTGATGATCATACTGACTACTTCCAGCGGGAAAATAAGCGGCACCAGCCAGCCCGGCGTGCCGGACGGAATAAACCCTTTTAAAAACCCGATCGGGCCGTGGAATTTAAGCCCGCAATATAAGATTAGTCCGCCCGAGCACAACGCCAGCGCGGCGGTAACGGAAATGTTGGCCGTGGCGGTTTTCATATTGGGAATCAGCCCCGCCAAAGCGCTGCACAGCACAAACAAAAACAGGGTGCAAAAATACGGCAGGAAGCTTTTTCCTTCTTTGCCCATATTAGGCAGGACAATGCCGTCCCGTATAAACGAAACGTATTCTTCCATCAAGGTCTTCAGCAGGCGCCCTGCGCGGCTGGGCCCCAAGCGGGCAATCCACGAGAGCCCCAACAACAATACCACGCTTATCGCCAACAAGGTAACGGAATGTGTGGTGATCGGCAGGCGGAACCCGTCCAGCGTAACCCCCCAATCGTGATCCAAAATATGGTGTGCAATAATCTCAGCGACGTCCATCTTCTTTTTCTACCTTTTTCAAATTTGTTTTACTGCGGGACATTTTGCCTGCGCCGCGGATAACTTGATACATCCCCAGCGCAAACCCGGCGCCCGCCCCCGCCAGCAACATCCACGGCGAAGTGTCCCACCGCTGATCCAGCCAATACCCCGCGCCCGCACCTAATATCTCGGACACGGCAAATTCCATTCCCAACGTCGTAATTTCCAAATGGTCTTGCTTGGTAAATGGCCCCAGCGCCATGGTTTCCCCCGGTTTGTTTACCGAGCGGTAAGTATATCTATATTATAAAAAACTTTCACCAAAAAAGCTATCTTGGCGAAACCAAAATACCGCTTTCTTTTATTGTAGTAAATCTAAAGAAGTTGCGGGGAGTTTTCCTGCTAAAGAAAAGAAACGGCAAGCGCATAAAAAACCCCGCCGGGAAGCGGGGTTTTTGTTGTTATACGGCGTACGTAAAAATTTTGCTTTCATAGGGTTTTAAATGCAGCTCATACCCTTGCGAAAGCGTTTGCGGCGTAACGGTGATTTTTTCGCCGGTCAGCTCTTCCGTAATCTGGCTGTCCGGGCCGTACACGCCTTTTAAAGACAACCGCCCGTTGGCCGGTGCACTGCTGTAGTTAATCACAATCAGCTTGCCGGTGTTGCGCTGTTTCCACTGCCAAGCCAGGATGTTGCGGTTGGAATCATCACCCATCGCTATGGAAGCCACGTCCCGCAGCGTCCATTGCCCGCCGTGAAACGCCGGGTCGGAAGCGATATGCAGCAATTTTTCGTAGTATTGGGCCACTTCCATATTGGCTTGGAAATCGTCTTTAATGTACTGAATGGGCATCCGTTCCGGGCGGCCCAACAGTTGGAATAAATGGAACATCCGCGCGCCGGGAAGCGTGGCAATAATGGTGCTGGCGGCGAGGGATTTTTCTTTCCCGAACGCTTTTAAGCTTTCTTCTTCGTCGTGGTTGGCCGTAAAGCGGATGGAGCGCATTTGGAACAAATGCTCGGCGCCCAGGTGGCCTTTGATGTTCTCGGCATTGGAAAAGCGGAGCCGGTCATACAGTACTTTATCGTAGGTATAATCAAAACCCAGTTCCTGAATATCCCACTCCAATCCCCAATACACTTCGGCAATAAAAATAAATTCGGGGTGTTTGTCGTGCACGGCCGTCAGCGCCTGGTGCCAAAATTCTTCTTTGGGCAAATTGCCGCCAATAAATTCCCACCACGTGTCGCGCTGGACTTTGTTGAGCGAGAGCATCGCCATATCGCAGCGTACCCCGTCGCACAAATCCGCCACGTGCAACAGATTTTTAAGCATAAATTCGCGGGTTTTGGGGTTGAAATAGTTAAGCTGCGCCGTATCCGTCCACGGGGCGAAATACGGGTCTCTCCCATGCGCAATATAAACGCCGTTTGCGTTTTTGAAAAACCAATCCTTGTGCGCATGCGGTTCCTGCGTGCCGGTGTTGATGTACAAATCCGGGTCGGACGTTACCGTCGGGCTGTCGATGGCGGTATGGTTGCCCACGAAATCCAACAGTAAATTAATTCCCAGCGCGTTTAATTTGCCGCGCAGGGCGGCCAACGCCGCGTCGCCCCCCAACGCTTCATCTACGGTGTATTCGTACACGGCATACGGCGAGGCCGTGATGTCTTCCGGCTTAAAATCCGGTTTAATGGCGCGGATTTGGGCCTGTATGTCCGGGTTGGAGCGTGCAATCTGCTCGGCGGCCGGGCTCAATTTCCATACCCCCATAAACCAAATCGCGTCAAACCCTAAATCTTTGGCCCGCTGCCAATACTCATCCGGCACTTGGTCCAAAGTAAGGGGATGCCCATAGCGCGCTTCCAGGCGTTTGAGCCAGGAGCGCGTATTAATTTCTAAAATGTGCGGATTGGTTCTCATAACAAAATTCCCCTCTTATTTTTATAGCACTTTCTGGGGCGGTTGTAAACCTTTTTTTACCGCTCGGTAAGCTGACAAAATCCGTCCGGAAGGGGCCTGTTTTTGCAACAAAAATCCGCCCCCGAAACCGAGGGCGGATAAAATGAACCGAACGGAAAAACGCTATTTGGAAGCTTCTTCCGGTTCGTGCTCCTCGTCATCTTTGACGACGGGCGCAATGCGGGCGATCTTGTCGCCGGGTTCGAGCTTGGCCAGCGTGACGCCTTGGGCGTTGCGGCTGACGGAGCGAATGTCTGCACAGCGCACGCGGATGGTCATGCCTTTTTCGGTTACGATCATCAGGTCTTTGCTTTCGTCCACTAGCTTAATGCCTACGACCGAGCCGTTGCGGGCGCTGGTTTTGATGGTAATGACGCCCATGCCGCCGCGGTTTTGGCGTTTGTATTCGCTGAATTCGGTGCGTTTGCCAAAGCCGTTTTCGCAGACGGACAGCACATCGGGCTGCGGTTCATCGGCCGGGGCCTGTTCCATCCCCACCACCACGTCGCCTTGCGCCAGGTTGATGGCACGCACGCCCTTGGCCGGGCGGCCCATGCTGCGCACCTGGTTTTCGTCAAAGCGGATGGATTTGCCGTTCTTGGTGGCTACGATAATGTCCGACTTGCCGTGCGTGGTTTGCACGCCGACGAGCACGTCGCCTTCTTCCAAGCCGATGGCAATAATGCCCGTGCGGCGGATGTTGGCAAATTCGCTCAGTTCCACGCGTTTGATGCTGCCGAAGCGGGTGCACATGGTCAGGTACGTATTATCGCAGTGTTTGGGGTTGAATTCCTCAATCGCCACCGCCGAGGTTACCTTTTCTTCGCCCGTTAATTGCAGCAAGTTCACGATGGCTTTGCCTTTGGACAGACGGTTGCCTTCGGGAATTTCAAACGCGCGCAGCGCAAACACGCGGCCGCGGTTGGTGAACATCAAAATCGTCGCGTGCGACGAAGTAATGAAGAGATGCTCAATAAAATCTTCTTCCTTCGTGCGGCTGCCGATGATGCCTTTGCCGCCGCGGTTTTGGCTCTTGTAGGTGGAAAGCGGAATGCGTTTGGCGTAGCCGTCGTTGGAGATGGTAATGACGACGTCTTCCTTCTCAATCAAATCTTCCATGGAGAAGTCCGTTACGTCCGAACCGATTTCCGTGCGGCGCGGGTCGCCGTAATCCTTTTTCAGTTCCTGCAGTTCTTCTACAATGATGTCCAAAACTTTCTGCGGGTTGCCCAAAATGTCCTGCAAATCGGCAATCAACTTCAGCAAATCTTTGCGTTCGTTTTCAATCGCCAGGGCGGACAGTTGGGTCAGCTGGTGTAAGCGCATATCCAAAATAGCCTGCGCCTGCACTTCCGACAGCGTAAAGCGCGACATTAAGGTAAACTTGGCTTCCGTCGGGTCTTTGGCTTTGCGGATAATGGCCACCACTTCGTCCATATTGGCAATGGCCACCAGCAACCCGTTGAGCACATGTTCGCGCTTTTGGGCTTTGTTTAAATCAAATTTGGTGCGGTTGGTAACAATTTCCTGGCGGTGTTTGACGTACGCCTTCATCACTTCTTTCAGCGATAACACCCGCGGGCGGCCGTCTACAATGGCCAGCATGTTGACCGGGAATGACGTTTGCAGCTGGGTGTGTTTGAACAAGTGGTTCAGCACCACTTGGGCGTTGCCGTCGCGTTTGACTTCAATCACCAGCCGCATGCCGCGTCTGTCCGACTCGTCGCGGATGTCGGAAATATCGGTTACCTTTTTGTCTCTTACCAAGCCGACAATGCTTTCAATCAGCGCCGTTTTGTTGACCTGGTACGGAATGGCCGTTACGATAATGGCTTCCCGCCCGTTCTTGCGCTGTTCAATTTCCGTAGAGGCCTGCACTTTGACGCTGCCGTGGCCCGTTTCAAAATACTCGTAAATGCCTTTGGTGCCGCGGATGATGGCCCCCGTCGGGAAATCGGGCCCTTTGATGATTTTCATCATCTCTTTGGTGGAAATATCCGGGTTTTTGATGTAGGCGATAATTCCGTCGCACACTTCACCCAGGTTATGGGTGGGAATGTTGGTGGCCATACCGACGGCGATACCGGAAGACCCGTTGACCAACAGCGCCGGCAGTTTGGCCGGCAGCACGGACGGCTCCATCAGCGAACCGTCGTAGTTGGGGATCATTTTGACGGTGTCTTTGTCCAAATCGCCCAGCATTTCTTCGGAGATGCGCTGCAGGCGGCATTCGGTGTAACGCATGGCGGCGGCGGAGTCGCCGTCAATGGAGCCGAAGTTGCCCTGTCCGTCAATAAGCGGCTTACGCAGCGAAAAATCCTGCACCATACGCACCAGCGTATCGTATACGGCGGTATCGCCGTGCGGGTGGTATTTACCCAACACGTCGCCCACCACACGGGCGGATTTTTTGTAGGGTTTATTGTATTTCAACCCCATTTCGTTCATGGAATACAACACGCGGCGGTGTACGGGTTTGAGGCCGTCGCGCACATCGGGCAAGGCGCGCCCGACGATGACGCTCATCGCGTAATCAATGTAATACGAGCGCATTTCGCCCGCGATGTCGCGCTGTTGGATGTTGCCAAACAAGTCCACATTGGCGTTTTGGGCTTGGGGCTGGTTGTTGGTTTCTTCACTCATTAAAAATATCTCCTGTTACGGATAAATCGTTGTTCCGGGCGGCGTTTGAAACCGCCCGGAAGCGGTTAAATGTCCAAGTTCTTTACTTCCAGCGCGTGCGATTGGATAAAATCGCGGCGCGGTTCCACGCGGTCGCCCATGAGCATGGTAAAAGCCTGCTCCGTATCGGCGGCGTCGTTGATTTTTACCTGGATTAATTTGCGTTTGGCGGGGTCCATGGTGGTTTCCCACAATTGTTCGGGGTTCATTTCCCCTAACCCTTTGTAGCGCTGAATGGTGGCGCCGGCGGAAGCGGCTTCCTTCACCGCGTGCAACAGTTCCGCCAAGCTGTAGACCAGCGCGTCGGTTTTGCCGTTGTTGACTTTAAAGAGCGGGTTGACGCGGTCTTTTTCGCTTTCAATCACGGGGTACTGCGCAAACGTAAAGCCGAACGTTTCCATTTTCTTTTCGTCCGCCAACAGTTTGCCGAATTCAAACAGGCTTTGGTGTTCGGGAATCAGGCTGTCGTTGCTGACGGCATCCACATCCACGCCGTCGGCCGCCAATTCTTCGCGTTTTTCCTGCATATACTGGTTTTCGTAATCGCGGTATTCCTGTTCGGCGTAGAAATAGCGGAAGCCGCCGCTTTTAAGCGGAATGCGGTACACCGGCACTTTGCCTTCCGAAAGGAAAGCCATAAAGTCCGAAAGCGTGATGTTTTTCACTTCCAGTTTGGCTAAAATATCTTCCACGTCGCGCAGTACTTTCAAGAGGTCGCGCAGCTGTTCGGCGCTTAAGGCTTCGTTCTTTTTCATATCGGTTACGGTGACCGTAGCCAAGCCTTCTTTCATCAGCCACTGCTGCATTTGTTCTTCCGTCTGCAAGTATTGCTCCACTTTTCCTTTTTTGACTTTGTACAAAGGCGGCTGCGCCAAATAAATGTGCCCGCCTTCAATAAGCGGCTTTAACTGGCGGTAGAAGAACGTTAAAAGCAGGGTGGAAATGTGCTGTCCGTCCACATCGGCATCAGCCATTAAAATAATTTTGTGGTAGCGCAGTTTGGAGATATCAAATCCGCCTTCCCCTTCGCCTACGCCCGTACCCACGGCGGCGATTAAGTCGCGCACGGTATCGCTGGACAAAATTTTCACGAGCGGCGCTTTTTCCACGTTTAAAATTTTACCGCGAAGAGGCAAAATGGCCTGAAATACGCGGTCGCGCCCTTGTTTGGCAGAACCGCCGGCGGAGTCCCCTTCCACGAGGAACAACTCGCATTTGGAAGAGTCGCGTTCCTGGCAGTCGGCCAGTTTGCCGGGCAGTCCACCGCCTTCCAGCGCGCCTTTGCGGCGGGTTAAATCGCGCGCTTTGCGCGCCGCTTCACGCGCCACGGCGGCGCCTACGCATTTTTCGCAAATGGCGCGGGCCGTTTTGGGGTTTTCTTCAAAGAAAGTGGCCAACGTATCGCTGACTACGGAGCGGACAATACCTTCCACTTCCGAGTTGCCGAGTTTGGTTTTGGTCTGCCCTTCAAACTGCGGATGCGGAATTTTAACCGATAAGACGGCCGTTAAGCCTTCTTTAATATCATCCCCCGTCACGGATACGTCTTTGTGTTTGGAGATGTTATTGTTTTTAATATATTCGTTAATAATACGCGTCAGCGAGCTGCGAAAACCGCTTAAATGCGTACCGCCTTCCACGGTGTGAATGTTGTTTACGAACGAAAACACGTTTTCGGAATAGCTTTCGTTGTACTGAATGGCAAACGAAATATAATTATCCCCCACTTCTTTGGTTAAGTAAATAGGTTCGGGGTTAATAACGGTTTTGTTGGTATTTAAGTATTTGACAAACTGGGCAATGCCGCCTTCAAAATGGAAGGTAACGGTTTGATTGTCTTCTTTGCGTTCGTCGGTATAGATAATTTTGACGCCCGCGTTTAAAAACGCCAGTTCGCGCAGGCGGTTGCCGATGGTTTCGGTGGAAAAGGCGAGCTCGCCGAAAATTTCTTTATCGGCGTGGAACGTAACTTTAGTACCGTGTTCCTGCGTATCGCCGATGATTTTAACGGCTTCTTCCGGCTTGCCGCGGTGATAGCGCTGAAAATATACATGCCCGTTGCGGCGCACTTCCACTTCCATGGTTTCAGACAAGGCGTTTACGCACGAAACACCCACCCCGTGCAGACCGCCGGACACTTTATAAGCGCCGCTGTCAAACTTGCCGCCGGCGTGCAGCACCGTCATCACGACTTCCAAGGCGGATTTGTTGCGCAGTTTGGCGTCTTTGGCGTTTTTCATTAAATCTACGGGGATACCGCGCCCATCGTCTTGGATGGAGCAGGTCATATCGTCTTTAATGGTAACGGTAATGGTGGTCGCTCCGCCCGCCAAAATTTCGTCTACCGAGTTGTCCACCACTTCATACACCAAATGGTGCAGACCGGGCAGCCCCGTAGAGCCAATATACATGGCCGGACGTTTACGTACCGCTTCCAAACCTTCTAAAACGGTAATTTTGGAAGAATCGTAATCCTTCTCTTTCTGTTCTTCTGTCATCAAAAACTCCTTTGTCAGACTTTGTAAATCGTTATTGGATTTCTATTTTATGAATCCACGGTGTTTCAAAATGTTTGTTCAGCTCGGCAATTAATTGGTTTCTGTATCCCACCAATTCGTTGCGCGCTACGGCTTGCTTTACTTTCACGTACAGCGTATCTTCTTTAACGGCCTTTAACACCCAAAATTGGCTTTTGTTTCCCACCAGCCGGTTCCAGACGTGGTTTAAAATCATCAGCTGGTTTAACCGGCTGTGCAACGGGTTAAAACGCGAGTCTAATTCCTGGCTGGAGCGCCATTGTTTTTTGGGGTTTTGGCCGAATTTCATTACGCTCTCACCGGCATAATGACGTATTTAAACGTCGCATCGCCCACCGGCTCAATCAGCACCGGCTGGGACGCATTAATAAACGAGAAAGAAACTTTTTCCGACGAAATGTTTTTTAATACGTCAATAATATACTGCGGGTTAAAGGCCGCATCAAACGCTTCCTGCGTGTATTCAATCGGCAGTTCATCGGTAAAATCCATATTTTGGGAATTGGAAGAAACCGTCAGCGTATTATTTTCAAGCTTATATTTCACCACGCTTCCAAATTCGCCCGCGCACAACGCAGCCCGGCGGGTGGAAGCCAGTAATTCTTTGTCAAACACTTCAAACCCAATGTTCTTCTTAGTGGGGATGACTTGTTTATAATTCGGAAAATTTCCTTCAATCAAGCGTGAAATAAACGTCGTTTCGTTCATCATAAAGCTGACCTGGTTGGACGCCACGTTTACTTCAATTTTGCTGTCTTTGCCGGGTTTGGCAATGGTAATATAGCGGCAAAGTTCCGTTAAGACTTTGGTAGGAATAATAATTTTAAATTCCTGGCTGCCGGGCAACGCCTCGTGCGAGGCTACCGCCAGGCGGCCGCCGTCCGTCGCTACAATTTCAAATTTTTCGGCGGTATTGTTCCACAACAAGCCGTTTAAAATATAGCGGGTTTCCTGCGTGGAAGCGGAAAAAGCCGTTTTTTCAATCATTTGCTGCAGCAAGAGCGGATCTAAAGAAACGCTGTTGGCGCGTTCCACTTCCGGGATGGCCGGGTATTCGGATTTCGGCGTACCGATGACCCAAAATTTGCTTTTGCCGGATTTGATATGAAATTTATTGTTTTCATCGCTGTAGAGATTAATTTCTTTATCATCCGGAAGGTTTTTAATAATATCGGAAAATTCTTTAATCGGCACGGTAATGCTGCCTTCTTCTTCCACTTCAGCGTTTACGTAGTGGATGGTAGCCATTTCCATATCGGTGCGGACGAGTTTTAATTTTCCGCCCTGCGCTTCCATTAAAAAGTTGTGCAAAATCGGAAGCGTGGTGCGAGACGAAACACCCGCAGAAACAATTTGAATTCCTTCCAAGAGCGTGTCTTTAGTAATATTTATTTTCATATCTTAATCCCTATTTATATGTCTTGTTTATTGTGTGGATTCTGTTTATTTACCTATACAATCTGTCCGGCGGCCCTGTGTATAACTTGCTTTTTTTATCCACATCATACACCGCCCCAAAAATCGTTCGCAGTTAAGTGTTCTTTTTCCCCCACTTATCCACTGTTTTTTATTTTTTATCCACAGCTTTAATATCCATAATAATTTGATTGATTTCGGCCGCAAAAAACGGATCCTGCTCTATTTTTTCTTTCACTACGTCTCTTGCGTGTACGACGGTGCTGTGGTCGCGGTTAAATTCCCGCCCGATTTCCGGCAGCGACAAATCCGTCAGTTCTGTGGTTAAGTACATGGCAATCTGCCGCGGCCAGGCAATGGACTGGGTTTTACGTTTGGAATTGAAATCTTCCATGCGGATATTAAAATGTTTGCCGACGATCTTTTTAATTACGTTTACGTTAATGTTTAAATCCGTTTCGTTGGTTAAAATATCCGCCAGCAGTTCTTTGGCAATGGCAATAGTGGGCGTAACGCCGTGCATGCTGCAATACGCTACCAGCCTAAACAGCGAGCCTTCCAATTCGCGGATATTGGTTTGAATGCCTTCTGCAATAAACGAAAGGACATCATCGCCAATATCAAAATTAATGGAATCGCGTTTTTGGCGCAGAATGGCAATGCGGGTTTCTAAATTAGGGCGCTTCACCTCCGCAATAATGCCGGAGAGCAAACGGGAGGACAAACGCTCGTCCAAGTCCAGTTGCTGCGGGGTGCGGTCGGAGGAAAGCACAATTTGTTTTCGGCTTTCAAACAGCGCGTTAAAGGTATAGAAAAATTCAATTTCACTGGCGGATTTTCCGGCCACAAACTGAATATCGTCCATTAAAAAACAATCCAGCGAACGGTATTTTTTGCGGAAGCTTTCCGATGATTTATTTTGCAGCGCTTCAATATATTCGCTGACGAATTCCTCGCCGGACATATACAAGACGCGCGCATCGGGATTTTCTTTTAAAATTTGGTTTCCGATGGCGTGCAGCAGGTGGGTTTTTCCGAGCCCGGGGGCGGAATAAATTACCAGCGGGTTATTTTCACGGTTACCCAGTTTGTGCACTACCGCTTCGGCCGCTTTATAAGCAAAGCGGTTGGAAGGGGATTCAATAAAATTATCAAAGGTATACGAGGAATTTAAGCGCGAGGGAAACGGATTTTTTTTAATAACAGGCGCCGGTGCGGGAGCGGCCGGGATGACGTCTTCTGCCGAGTTGACGGCCGGAGCCGCCGCTTGCGCAGAGACCGCATACACGACTGTAATTTCCGCTCCTAAATGTTTCAAAAAAGCGTCTGTAATAATCGTTTCGTAGCGTTCCCGAATGGTTTTCCCCCAAAATTGGTTGGGAAGGGTAATGGTCAGCGTGTTGCCTTCATAGATAAATTGGGCAGGACGCAACCACATGTCGTACGGATCTTTTCCTATAATATTTTCTATATCCTGAAAAACGGGAATCAACTGGGGGTAAGCTTGTAAATTCTCCACAATAATGCCGCCATAAAGAAGTATTTCTTAAATATTACCACTTATTTTTAGGCAGGTCAATGATAAAAAACATAGAAAATGATTTTAAATAGCTAAAAAACGCTCAAATTTTCATTTTTTAAAAAATAAGCCCCTTCCCCCTTATAAAATACTGAAATGCATTTTTACAAGGTTTTACTAAAAAAACACTTTTTAAAAAGGAAACTAGTTAGTTTTTGGGCTTGTGCAGTTCGGATATTCCTTTTATAATAAAAGAGATTTCTTTTTTATTACAGAATAAGCTACAATATTAATAGGAATTATTATTAATAAATATGAATACACCCAAGATTACGTTTAATGGCCTAGCCGTTTCACTAAGTGGACATACGCTTCAAATCGGCGACAAAGCCCCCTCTTTCCAATTGGTGGGCAACTCGCTGGAGCCGGTCAGCTCTGACAGGTTTGCCGGGCGGGTATTGGTTATTTCGTGCGTGCCTTCGTTAGATACGCCGGTATGCAGTCTGGAAACCCGCCGTTTTAATCAGGAAGCGGCCGCTTTGCCGGGGGACGTAACCATTTTAACCGTCAGCCGGGATTTGCCGTTTGCGCAGGCCCGGTGGTGCGCCGCCAACGGAATTAAGCAGGTGCTTACCGCCTCGGATTACCGCAATTTTGGCTTTGCGCAAGACTACGGGGTACTGTTGGAAGATTTAGGGTTGTTAACGCGCGCCGTTTTTATAGTGGACAAACAAGGTATAATAAGATATATCCAGTTTGTTCCTGAAGTGACGCAAGAACCGGATTACAAAGAAGTGCTTGCTGAAATACAAAAAGTACTGTAACAGGAGAAACTTTATGACGAAAGTAAACGAAATTTATAAATGCTCTGTATGCGGAAACATGGTGGAAGTTGTACACGCCGGCGGGGGGGAACTGGTCTGCTGCGGCAAGCCGATGCAACTGCAAAACCCCGGCACCACCGACGGAGCAACCGAAAAACACGTACCGGTAATTGAAAAAATTGAAGGGGGGTATCGTGTTAAAGTAGGCAGTGTGGCGCACCCGATGCTGGACGCCCATTATATTGAATGGATTGAGCTGATTTGCGAAGAATGCGGCAAAGTGCAGCGCAAATACTTAAAACCCGGCGACGCGCCGGAAGCGGTATTTGAAACCAAGGCGGAAAAAGTAACCGCGCGGGAATACTGCAATTTGCACGGTTTGTGGCAGAAAGAAAATTAATTTTTTGCGCCCTCCTCGTCTGTGGAGGGCGCTTATTGACTTTAGGAGAAAGCAACTATGATGGAAGCGGTAAAAATTTCAGAGCATGTTTATTGGGTGGGTGCGATTGATTGGAACATCCGGGATTTTCACGGGTATTCCACCAAACGCGGCACGACGTATAACGCTTATTTGGTGATGGGGGAAAAACCCACGCTGATTGATACGGTAAAAAAAGAATTTTACGGCGAAATGATGGAACGGATCCAAAGCGTGATCGATCCGAAAAAAATTAAAATCATCATTTCCAACCATTCGGAGATGGATCACTCCGGCGCCCTGCCGCAGGCAGTCAATTATATCCAGCCCGAGGAAGTGTATGTGTCCGATATGGGCTTTAAGGATATTACGGCCCAGTTTCATTGTGATTTGAAATTAAAAACCGTCAAAACCGGCGACCGGATCGACGTCGGCGGCGATACGATTTCGTTTGTAGAAGCCCGCATGCTGCACTGGCCGGACAGTATGTTTTCCTATCTGGAAAAAGAAAACGTTTTGTTTACCAACGACGTATTCGGCATGCATTATGCCACGAGCAAATTGTTTGACGACGAGAACGAAGAACGCCTGTGGCTCTACGAGGCCGAGAAATACTACGCCAATATCGTGTTGCCGTATTCGGATATTGTGCTGCGCTTTTTAGGGCAAGTGCAAAAGATGGGGCTTTCTCCTCGGATGATTGCTCCGGATCACGGGTTTATTTGGCGCAAAGATCCTTCCAAAATTATTAGTTTGTACGCCAAATGGGCTTCTCAGGCGCCTAAAAATAAGGCGATTGTCGTCTATGATACGATGTGGGGCAGCACGGAAAAAATGGCCAATTATATTACCGACGGCCTGCGGGCGGGGGGAACGGAAGTCAAACAGCTTTCCATGCATTCCAATCACCGCAGCGACGTGGCGACGGAACTGTTGGATTCCAGCGCGTTGCTTATTGGCTCTCCGGTGCTCAACAGCCAGATTTTCCCGGCGATGGCAGACGTTTTGTGCTATTTAAAGGGCCTTCGCAAAAAAGGCCTGGTCGGTGCGGCGTTTGGTTCATACGGCTGGAACGGTTCGCCGGTGGACGAGCTGACCAAAACGTTGGAAAGCATGAACGTGGAAGTGGTAGCGCCGGCGGTTAAATCTTTGTTTGTTCCCGACGAAAAAGTAAAACAAGCCTGCCGGGATTTGGGGCTAGCCGTCAGCAAAAAATTGGCGGAAAAAGTAAAATAGGAGTGTTCTATGTCGGCGCAAGACATTAACGAAGGCCTTCATTACGTGACGTATGGTTTGTATATTGTTACGACGGCAGACGAAGGAAAACAGAATGGACTGATTGTTAATACCGTTTTCCAAGTAACGGCGGAACCGGCCCGCGTGGCGATTTCCGTCAATAAAAAGAGTCTGACGCACGAAATGATTACCAAAAGCCGTGTTTTTGCCGCCATGCCGCTGGAACAACAAACGCCGCTTCCGTTTATCGGAATTTTTGGTTTTCGGACGGGACGGACGTTTGATAAATTGGCCAAAGTGCCGCATAAAACAGGGTTTTTAGGCTGTCCGATTGTAACGGAGCACACGCTTTCGTATATGGAAATTGAAGTGTGCCAGACGTTGGATGTCGGCAGTCACACCTTGTTTGTAGGCGAAGTAAAAGACGCCGGAGTGATTAAGCCGCAGGGTACGGCGCTGACGTATGCGTACTACCATGATGTCATCAAAGGCAAAACGCCGGCGGGTGCAACTCATTTATAAAAATAAAAGAGAGGAATATCTTATGGTAAAATATGTGTGCGAAGTTTGTGGTTATACGTATGACCCCGCAGTGGGCGATCCGGACAACGGCGTTCCGGCCGGAACCAAATGGGAAGATGTAAAAGAAGACTGGGTTTGCCCGGTTTGCGGGGTAGGAAAGGATCAGTTTAAGCCGGAAAATTAAATTTTAGGCTGGTTTTGAAAAAAATGCTTAAATTTTAAGTATTTTTTAGATACCTTCCCGGGGCTTCCGCAAGGAGGCCCTTTTTTTATAATCTATTATTTCGTTCGGATAAATTTATCCGGCAGTTGGCAAACTTGCTATAATAAACCATATGAAGATTTTATATGTGATTACTTCTACCGAAACCGGCGGTGCGGAAAAAGCATTGGCGGAATTGGTGTTGTATATGTGCCAAGCCAATACGGTAAAAGTAATTTCATTAAAACCGTTGGGGGCGGTGGGCCGGGCCTTACAGCAAAAAGGGATAGAGGTAGAATCGCTGGAAATGAAATGGTATTCCCTGCGGATTATTCAGCGCTTGGCGGCGCGGATCAAAGCCTTTCATCCGGATATCATGCATGCTATGCTTTACCGGGCGATTGAATATACGCGGGTGGCTTGTGCCGGCACGCATATTCCGCTTCTTACAACCCCTCATTTTGACTTATCCAAAAAATCGTTTGCCCTGCGCTGGACAGACCGTATCTTAAAAGATTTGGACACGTTAACGGTTGCCGAATCGTTTACCACCGCCCGCTATTTGGTGGAACATCAAAATTATCAAAAAGAGAAAGTCTATCTGTTGCCCAACGGAGCCGATCCGCGGGTATTTTTCCCGGATGAAAAGGCACGGAATCTGATGCGCAAAACATACGGTTTTGCACCCAATCAGCCTATTTTTATCAGTGTAGCGCGCTTAGCCCCGGTGAAAGACCCGCTTACGCTGTTGCAGGCGTTTCGCAATCTGCTGCGCACGGTTCCTTCCGCACGGTTAATCTATGTTGGGGAGGGGAAGGAACGCAATGCGCTGGAGCAATATATCGCTTCCACGCATATGCAAAAGGAAGTGTTTTTGCCGGGGGAACAAGCGCATATTAATGACTGGCTAAATATGGCAGATGTATTTGTTCTTTCCTCTGTGGAAGAATCCCTGCCGCTGGCGTTATTAGAAGCGTTGCGGGTAGGGCTTCCGTGTGTAGTCAGCCAAGTTGGGGATATGCCCTTATGGGTCGAACACGGGCAAAACGGCTTTGTGTTTTATCCACAGGATATTACGCTGCTTAGCTGTCTGCTAACGGAGCTAGCCCAAAGCGCGGAGCTCCGTCGGAAAATGGGAGCGCGCTCGTTGGAACTAACCGCTCGGATGACGGATACTTCTCCACAATATCAACACCTTTATCAACAAATTAAAGACAAGAGTTTTCACGTGAAAACACAACAATAGGAGTCTAAATGGAACAACGTCTTTTTCTGGCAGCTTGTATTATGTATGCCTTTACGCTGACCACCCGCTACTTAACTAAAAAACAAAAATTACAAACGGCCAAAGCCTTTGGGTATTGGCATGCTTCTTTCTTATTTATTATTTTATTATGCGCGGCCTATTTACTTTTCTTTGTAATGGGCGGAGGAACAGGAGAGCCGGTTGGAGCCGGTAAAATTATTGCCAGTATCGTCATCGCGGCCGCCTGTGCCGTTTATGGATATACGCATGCCCTGAAATCGGATGAAAAGAAAAAAGAAAAGTTGATGAAAGCCGATTTGGAGTGGAGCAATACGGTATATTTTGCGGGCTTTGTAGCGGCGTTTGTGATGTTTTTCTTTATCCAAGCGTTTAAGATTCCGTCCGCTTCTATGCATAATACGCTGTTGGAAGGCGACCACCTGTTTGTAAATAAAGCCGCGTATGGCTTTCGGATTCCGCTTACCAATATCCGTTTTGGGCAGTTTGAAGAAATCAAACCCGGGGATATTATCGTCTTTCGCTTTCCGGCAAAAGACCGCCAACAGCAAAACTGCGGCGGCAGCCAATACGGGAAAGATTTTGTAAAGCGGGTTATTGCTATGCCGGGGGATACGGTGCAGGTAATTAATGGCCGCCCCTGGGTAAACGGCAAGGAACTGCCTCAGCAAGACTATGAGTTGTATGAAGATATAGAGCGCACCCCATATTTTGCAGAAGAAGATAAAGCCCACTATCAGCAGGTGTGGGAAGAACACCAGTTGGATAATTATCTGGGGCTGTATCTGCGCGATTCTTTCGGCCCGGTTACCGTGCCGGAAAACACGTATTTTGTGATGGGGGATAACCGGGATAATTCCTGCGATTCCCGTTTTTGGGGCCCTGTGCCGCGGGAAAACATCAAAGGAAAAGCTTGGTTTATCCATTGGCCGCTTAACCGGGTGCGTTGGATTAAATAGTTGGTTTTCACGTGAAAACATTCATCCGCTCTATTGCTTTTCTGGTTTAATTAATGTTTAATATAAGTATACTTTTATGGGAGGATTTATGGGAGAAATCGTCGTTGTTGCCAACCAGAAAGGGGGGGTAGGAAAAACTACCACTTCTATCAATCTGTCATATGCTTTAGCTTGCTTAAACCAACAAGTGCTGCTGGTGGATTTTGACCCGCAGGGAAACGCCGGCTCCGGCTTAGGCGTTACGGTGGCAGACGGCGAAAAATCGGTTTACCATTTGCTGACCAAAACGGCTCCGTTTGAACAAGTCGTGCGGCAGACCTCCAGCGAAATGCTGGATGTTCTCCCGGCCTGTAAGGACTTGGCCGGCGCGGAAGTGGAACTGGTAAACGTACGCGGCCGGGAAAATATGCTAAAAGACGCCCTGGCCCCGTTTCGCGGGATGTACGACTATATTATTATTGATTGTCCTCCCTCTTTGGGCTTGCTGACGCTCAATGCTATGATGGCGGCGGACAGCGTGATTACTCCCGTTCAATGCGAGTATTACGCCATGGAAGGCTTGGCTCATTTTATGAGCACGGTCTCTAAAATCAAACAATTTTTGCACCCCAAGCTTAAAATGGACGGCGGCGTGCTGACCATGTATGACGCGCGTATGAATTTATCCAAGCAAGTCTTTGCGGAAGTAAGCCGCTTTTTTGGCGACCAAGTGTACAAAACGCCGATTCCGCGCAATATCCGCTTGGCCGAAGCGCCCAGCTTTGGGCAGTCCATTTTTGATTATGACCCCGCCTGCCGCGGTGCCAATGCCTATATTCAGTTGGCGATTGAATTTTTAACCCGCCGCGGGGCCGATCCGACGCAATATAAAGATTTTAAAATGACGGGTGAAATGCCCTTGAACTACGATTTTGGAGGATAACGATGTCCAGACAGGCTTTAGGTAAAGGTTTAGATGCTTTAATTAAACAAACGCAGGAAGTCATGCAAATGCCGGCCGAAGCGGCCCAGCAAGCGCAAACGCCCGGCATGAGCGTTACCAAGATTGCCATTAATAAAATCGTGCCCAACCGCTTTCAGCCGCGGCGCGTGTTTGATGAAGAAAAATTGCAAGAATTAGCCCAGTCCATTAAAGAACACGGGCTTACGCAGCCCATTGTTGTGGTGTACGATGCCGGGTTGGATAAATACGAAATTGTGGTGGGGGAACGGCGTTTCCGGGCCACGCAGCTGGCGGGGATGACGGAAATTGACGCCATTGTCCACAAACACTTGGGCGACCAGGAAATGTGCGCCTTGGCCTTGATTGAAAACATTCAGCGCGAAGATTTAAACCCCATTGAAACGGCCTTGGGCTACCGCAATTTAATGAGCAAATTCTATATTACGCAGGCGGATTTGGCTTCTTACTGCGGCAAATCCAAGGCGGCCATTTCCAATGCGCTGCGCCTGCTGGATTTGGAGCCGGAAATCCAACAAGCCCTGCAGGAAGGATCCCTTTCCGAAGGCCACGGCCGGGCCCTGCTTATGGTAACGGACAGCGCCAAACGGGACGGATTATTTAAAAAAATGCTCAAAACCAAAATGTCCGTCCGCCAAGCCGAAGCGGCGGCGCGGGCGTTGATGTTCCCGGTCAAAAAAGAAGACAAAGCCGGAAAACCGGTGGAAATTGCCTCTTTTGAAAACGACCTGCAAACGGCGTTGGGCACGAAAGTGGAAGTCAAATGCGGCAAAAATATGAAAAAAGGCACGTTGGTGATTCATTACCATTCGCTGGATGAATTGGATAATATCGCCAGCCGGCTCAAAAATAAAATGCTGTAATTTGGCCGCACCTTTTAAAGCACCCTCTGCAAAAGCGGGGGGTGCTTTTTATTGATTAAAAAATACTTAAAAAATAAGGATAATTTTTATTTTCGCGGCAAATTTCCATTTTCCCAGCAGGCGGATACTTCCGCAAAGGCCATTAGGGGCGGCAAAAGAAGCCGACAAGCGTTCGTTGGGGGCTGCATGCAAGCTGTTTTAACAAGCATAAAAAAGCCGGGCCTGCGGCGCCCGGCTTTTCTGCGGTACAAATTACTAAACCGTAGCGTCCTGTTCGTAAAATTCCCGGATGGTTTCGCACACGCGGTGGATTTGTTCTTCCGTAATTTCCGGGAACATCGGAATGGAAAGCACTTCTTGGGCGGCTTTTTCGGCCTGCGGGAAATCTTCCGGTTTAAACCCGCGGTTTTTATAGGCGGGCTGTTTATACAAGGGCACCGGATAGTAGACGGCCGAGCCAATGCCGCGGGCCTTTAAAAAAGCCTGCAGTTCGTCGCGTTTTTCGGCGCGGATGGTGTACACATAGTACGACTGCGCATACCCCACCGGCGGCGTGGGCGGCAGGACGACGGGCACGCCCGCGAGGCCTTCTTCATATAAAGCGGCGGCGCGGCGGCGTTTTTCCGTCCATTCCTCTAAATGCGGTAATTTAACGCGCAAAATAGCGGCTTGGATTTCGTCCATGCGCAGGGTGGAGCCTTCCAAATCGTATTCGTAGGCTTTGCCCAAGGCACGGCCGCTGTGGCGCAGGGAGCGGCAGCGGTTGGCGATGTCGTCATCATTGGTGGTTACGCAGCCCGCATCGCCGCAGGCGCCTAAATTTTTGCTGGGGTAAAAGCTGAAGCATCCCGCGTCTCCAATGCCGCCCACCATCACGCCGTCGGCCATGGCCAAATGCGCTTGGGCGCAGTCTTCAATCACTTTCAGGTCGTGTTCGTTGGCCAGGTGCATAATAGCGTCCATATTGGCGGGATAACCGTAGAGATGCACGGGCAAAATGGCTTTTGTCTTTTTGGTAATTTTGCGTTCCACGTCGTGCACGTCTAGGTTATAGGTGCGGGGGTCAATATCGGCAAACACAAATTTGGCGCCGGTTAAGGAGATAGAAGACGTGGTGGCGATAAACGTAAACGGCGTGGTGATGACTTCATCGCCCGGCCCGATGCCGGCGGCCCCCAAGGCAATTTGCAGGGCGCTGGCGCCGGACGAGCAGCTAATGCAGTGCTTGACGCCGATCAGCGCGGCAAATTCCTCTTCAAATTTTTCCGTCTGCGGGCCCAGCAGCCAATGCATGGAATTGAGGGCTTCCAGGGCGGCCGCATTAATTTGGGGTTTCAGGCTTTCATGCTGTTCCTTGAGGTTAAACAGCGGGATAGGGGTTTTGTCATCCGTCATAGCAAGTACACGCTCCTTAGGTTATTTAAACAAACTGTATACCTCGGGCATTTCCAGCAGTTCTTTGGTAATGTTTTGGAAATCGTGCCCGGTAAACGTAGCCACCAAGCTGACGTGGAAACGGTTATCCTGCTTGGTGACTTCGCTTTTTAAAATGGAAATGTTTTGGGCTTCAATCTGTTTGATGATTTTGTCCACCACGCTCCAGCGGGGTTCACAGGTGAGATAAAACGTGTCGTAATGTTTGACAAATTCCACCAGTTTTAACGTTTTGCGCACGGCCAGCTGCACAATTAAAATGGCTACCGCGCATAAGGCGGCCCAAAAGTATTGGCCGTATCCGACGGCCATACCGATGGCAGCCACCAGCCAGACGCCGGCGGCGGTAGTCAGCCCGGAAATTTTATTTCCGTCCCGCAAAATGGATCCGGCGCCGATAAACCCTACACCGGTAACAATTTGCGCCGCAATGCGCCCGGGGTCGCCCCCGGCCTCGCCCATTACTTCCGAAAGCACCGTAAAGAGCATCGCCCCCAAACAGATTAAACAGTTGGTTGCAAAACCGGCCGGTTTGTCGTGGTATTGCCGCTCCAAACCCAGCGCGCCGCCCAGCACCAGCGCGAGGAAAATTTTAATAAAAATGTCGTCCATATCCTTATAATACAATAGAGAGCAAGAAAAAGTAAACCAACATCAGCAAAATGCCCACCGGCAATGCGGCGCGGGCCCAATCGCGGCTTTTAATGCCCAGCTTGGACGCGCAGATGATGTTGGGGATGTTGCCCGGGATCAGCAGCCCGCCCGCCAAGATAAGCGACGCCAGCAAAAAGACCAAGGTTTCCTTCGGTAAAGACGGCATAATTTCAATACTGGCTAACGTAGCATTATCCAACACGGCGGAAAGCGAGTTAATCCAGTACAGTGCATATTTGGACAAATGGGTAATCGTGCGCGCGGCTAAGGGTTTGAGCCCTTCGCCCAGTAAAATAAGCGCGGCTACAAACAGGTACACTTTCCCGGCGCGCAGCAAAATTTGGCGGTATGTTTCCGCCTCGGCCTGCTGCTGCGGTTTGGCGGTAAGCGCCTGCTTGCCCAGGCGGGCGGCCAGCGCGGCAAACAAAATAAGCGCGGGCACAATCCATACGCCCATTAAACGAAGCAGGAAAAAGAAATCCGCGTGGTAGGGCTCGGCCTTTAATTTGGCAATAACGATGGTAGAAAGCGGCTCGCCAATAGGCGTTAAAATGGCGCCAAAGCCGATGGCAAAACACGCATAAACGGCCAGCTGCGTTTTGGCGCGGGCGGGCAAGTCCAGCAGTTTAATGATTTCCGCCGTAATCAGGGCGGCAATAATGGCGGTCAGCACGCTGGAAAAAAGCCCGATGACAAACACCGTTAAAAACAATAACGTCTTCGGGCCGGTTTTGTTTTCCAGCGCGTGGATGGCGTGGGCGGTATGATGCCCGAAGCGTTTAAACAAAACGCCCAGCACCAACACGGCCGCCGTAATGGCGACGGGCTCTTTAAGCGCTTCGGCCATTAAATGCCCGCTCCACGCGCCCGACACCGTCACCGCGGCCACCCCGCACACCAGCAGAAAAATTTCCAATTCTTCTTCTACTTTGTGCACCAGAAAAGGCAGCGTCAGCGCTGCCAACACAATCAGTGAAAGTAACGTCATCACCACGACGGAGATATTTGATTCCATACTGTATTTAAAATTTTTTGTTTCGGTTCGTCCAAAGACTTTTTGGGTTATAAAAAAACCCGCCGCTTGCAAGCGGTGGGTTTTTTAAAAAACGACTGATTAGAAACGCGTGCCGAACTTAAGCATAACCGTTAAATAATGGTAATGCCCTTTGCCCAGCGCATCGTGGAATTCGTCGT
The DNA here is from genome assembly GCF_002159705.1 of Elusimicrobium sp. An273. Taxonomy (NCBI): domain Bacteria; kingdom Pseudomonadati; phylum Elusimicrobiota; class Elusimicrobia; order Elusimicrobiales; family Elusimicrobiaceae; genus Candidatus Avelusimicrobium; species Candidatus Avelusimicrobium gallicola. Next base: position 500,662 of record NZ_NFJD01000001.1, on the reverse strand, counting down.
TGGCGTCCAAATAATAGTAGCGCCCTTCCACACCGAAGATGACCGTTTCGTCAATATCAAATTCCAACCCCAGCCCCAGCATGGTGGCCAGGTCGGTGCTGTCGGTCGTCAGGTGGGAGCCGTCTTCGTTTTTCTGGCGGGCAAACATATGCCCTACCCCGATGCCTACGGGGATATAGAGGCGGGTGGACTGCGAGGGGAAGAAGTTAATGCGCCCCGTCACGAGCCCGGTGGCAATGCCGGTGCGGTAGTAGGCGTTCTGGCCGCCGGAGGTAAAATTGTCTCCGTCGCCGGGCTGCGCGTAGTTGGCGTCTACCCCCAAGGCGAATACCGGGGTAATGTTGCGCACAAAGCCCAAGCCGGCCGTCCAGCCGGTGCCGCCCAAATCCACTTCTTGGCCGTTGTGAAACCAGCTGTCCTGCGGCAGCACCATCCCGCCGTAAAATTCAATCCGGGTGGTGTTTTTGCGCAGGCCGTATTCCTGCAGGCCGTAGTATTCCTGCGCGGCGGCAGGCACGGCCAGGCACAAAGCACACAGCAAAAGTAATTTTTTCATAAAACTCCTTTTGAAAGAATATCCCTTATATTGTAAAAATTTTACAACCCTTTTACAATACGAAGCGGCCGTTTGGGGTTTTGAAAGCGGCCGGAGATGTTGTCCTGCACGACTTGCTCCCACGCGCCGCGGGCCCGCAGGATTTGTTCGGCAATGTCGCGCACGGCGGCGGCGCCGCCGTGGCGGGGGGAGGTGTAGAGCGCCAACGCTTTGGCTTCGGGCACGCTGTTGGCCACCGCCAAGGGCAGCCCCACGCGAGAGAGCAGACCCAGGTCAATTAAATCGTCGCCGATGAAAGCCGTTTCTTCGGGCAAGATGCCGTATTCTTTTTGCAAAAATTCCAACGCATGGTGTTTGACAGAGGTGTTGTAGAACAGATAATTCATGCCCAATTCTTTCGCCCAAAACTCCAGCGTGTTGCTGGCGCCCTTGGACACGATGCCCGTCTGAATGCCGCAATACGCCAAAAACAAGAGGCCCATGCCGTCTAGCGATTCAAAATTTTTAATTTCGCGCGCCACGCCTTTTTCGTCCGTAAAGAAGCTTAGCGTGCCGTTGGTCATCACGCCGTCCACATCGGTCAGCAGCAGCTTGAGGCGGCGCGCTTTTTGGATAAATTCCTGACTGAGGGTGTTCATACGGTTATTATACCTTTTCCGGCGGCCTAAAAATTATATAATGAAAATATGAAGAAAATTTTAACTCTGGCGTTGTTTTGCCTGCTGGCGCTAAACGGCTGTACGCCCAAAACCGTCATCAGCAAAACGTACAATTTTGACCAAATGAACCGCATCGGCGTGATGGGGTTCAGCAACACTTGGCCGGCCATGCAGGGCGTGGAAAACCTGTTTGCCAAATATCTGATTGACGCCGGATTTAAAGTGGTGGAGCGCGCCCAGCTGGAAAGCGTGCTAAAAGAGCACAACATTTCCGTTTCGGGGTATTTATCGCCGGAAACGACGCGCGAAATCGGTAAAATTTTAGGAGTGGACGTGCTGCTGATCGGCGAAGTAAGTTCGTACACGCCGGCCCGCACGGAACTGACGATGACGGCCACCCGCCGCACGGAAGCGCGCCCGGTGTACACGCAGGACGTGATGCAGCTGCCGGACGGCACTTATGTGGGATATACCCGCAACGTGGGCACGCAATATACCCACTCGACGGACGTGCGCCCCACGGAATACACCATTAACGCGCGGGTGGGCATTATCGCCAAGCTGGTGGATGTGGAAACGGCCGAAATTATTTGGATCGGCTCGGACGAAGCGTCTTCCTCCAGCGCGCTGGACGCGGCCGATTATATTGCCCGCGGACTAGTAAAAAGTTTTACCAAAGAGCTTACCAAACTCCAGGAACAAAAATGACGCATACCCCTTCCTTTGCCCAGCAATCTGCGGCGGTGTTATTTAAAGCTTTTTTTATGTTGATCAAAACGCTGTTTGTTTTGCTGGCGCTGACGGTAGGAGCGCTGGTGGCGGGGCAAAGTTCGGTGGCGCCGGTCAGCGTGCGCCTGCTGAGCGCTTACGGGATGGAATATGCGGTTGCCACGTTTAAGCCGTACCGCCATTTGTTCCCGGAGCCGTATTTAATCGATTTAGAAAACAAATAACGAGGTTTTTTATGTTAGACATCAAATATATCGTTGCAAATCCTGAAGAAGTAAAAAAACGCCTGTCGCTTCGCAAGCCGGAATTGGCGGTGCAGATTGACGGCGTGCTGGAAAAATACAGCGCTTATAAAACCGTGCTGGCCCGTGTGGAGGAATTGCGCGCCAAACGCAACGAGATGTCTAAATCCATCGGCAAAATCAAAAAAGAACAGGGCGACGACGCCGCCAAAGAAGCCATGGCCCAGGTGGGAAAACTCAAAGAAGAAATGGCGGTAAAAGAAGCGGAAATGGAACCGCTTAAAAAAGAAATCAACGATTTGCTCTTAAGCATTCCCAACCTGCCCAACGAACACATTCCGGTGGGCGTGTCGGACGCGGACAACCCCGAATACCTGCCCTGCACGATTCCGCTGCCCAAATTTAATTTTAAACCGCTTGATCACCAAGCTGTAGGGGAAAAACTGGGCATTTTGGATTTTGAAGCCGCGGCCGCGTTGTCCGGCAGCAGGTTTGCTTTGTTTAAAGGTGACGGCGCCCGCCTGGAACGTGCGATTATTTCGTTTATGCTCGATATGCACGCCAAGAAAGGCTATACCGAAATTTTGCCGCCCGTGATTGTAAACGAAGATATTTTAATCGGCACCGGCCAGCTGCCCAAATTCCGCGAAGATATGTACGAACTGGTGGGCGAGCCGAAACAATTTTTAATTTCTACCGCCGAAATCCCGCTGACCAATTTAAACCGCATCCGCGTGATTCCCGAAGCGGAACTGCCCATTAAGCTGACGGCGTATTCGCCGTGTTTCCGCAAAGAATCGGGCACCTACGGCAAAGACACCCGCGGCCTCATCCGCAACCACCAATTTGATAAAGTGGAACTCGTGATGCTCTCCAAGCCGGAACATTCGTACCAAATGTTGGAGATTATGGTGTCGGACGCGCAGGAAATTTTGAAAGAACTGGGCCTGCCGTACCATGTGGTGGAACTATGCAGCGGCGACATTGGTTTCTCGTCGGCCAAAACATATGATATTGAGGTTTGGATGCCCAGCGAAAACCGCTTCCGTGAAATTTCTTCCTGCTCCAACTGCCTGGACTTTCAGGCCCGCCGCATGGGCCTGCGCTACAAAAATGCGCAAGGCAAGCAGGAATATGTGCACACCTTAAACGGCAGCGGGCTGGCCGTCGGCCGCACCTTTGCCGCCATTTTGGAAAACTTCCAGCAGGCGGACGGCTCTGTCATTATTCCGCCGGCCTTGCGCCCGTATTTTGGCAAAGACAAAATTGAGGCCAAAAAATAATGAAGAAGCTGCTCCACTGGGCGGCGGCCGGGCTGCTGATGCTGGCCGCGGCGCTTCCGGCGTCTTCGGAGCTGACGCTCCCGCCGGACGTGATGCAATACGCCACGGAAGGCATCAACGGCGTGTACAGCCTGGACTTTGACACCGCGCAAAAAAACATTGAGCGGGTGTTTAAGGACTATCCGGATCATCCGTTCGCCCACTTTGGCAACGCCATGATTGCCTGGAGCCGCTACGAGTACGAGTATGAACTGAGCGACGACCGCCAGCGCAAAGTATTTGAACAAATTTTGGATGAATCCATTGCGGGCATCAAACGCTGGATTAAACAATACCCCGAAGACCCCAACGCCTACATGGGCATTGGCGCCTTGTACGGCTTGCGCGCGATGTTTACCATGCGCAACCGCAGCTGGATTACGGCGTATTTCTCCGGGCGCAGAGCCATCAAAAACTTGGAAAAATCCCTCGAGTTGGATCCCACCTATTACGACGCTTATTTCGGCTTGGGTATTTACCAGTATTATGCGGGCACGCTGCCCTCGGTCATTAAAATTCTGGCCAAGATTGTGGCCATTAAAGGCGATCCGGACGAAGGCGTTGCCCAGCTAAACCTGGCGCGGGAAAAAGCGCATTTTACGTCCGACAGTGCTAAACTGATTTTAATTGAAATCCAAAATACGCGCAACAGCAAGTATTATGCCCCGCAAAAATCGCTGGAATACATCCGCCAGCTGCGCGCCAAATACCCCAAAAACCCGCTGATGCATTATGTGGAAATCATCTGTCTCTACGAAACCGCCCATTATGACGAAGTAACCGAACAAGCGGAAGACTTCTTAAAATTAATCGGCACCGATCCTTTTTATAAAGATATCTACATTTCCCGCGCGTATACGGCGCTGGGCACGGTGCAGATGCAAAAAGGAAATTTTGAGCAGGCCCGCGCCTTGTTTGAACAAGGGCAACAAGCCATTAAAAACCAAGAACCCAGCCGCTGGGGCGTGTGGAACGAAGTGCGCTTGGGCGAGGTGTATGACGTGCTGGGCGCGCGGGAAAAAGCCAAAAAACAATACCGCTACGTACTGTCGTTTGACGACAAATGGGGCTTTGACGATTTGGCTAAAAAACTGCTGCAAACGCCTTACGCCGTGCCTGCCAGCCGCGACGTAGGCCCGCTGCCGCCGCAGGCTTGACTTTTTTGTTTTTGGGGAAAACCTATGCCGAAGCATAGGTTTTTTCTTCTAAAATTAGTATGATATAAAAAATTCAGAAAGGAGAAGTCAATGAAAAAAATCACGTTATTAGCCGTATTTTTAAGCATGTTGTGTGCTTGGCCGACGACCGCCTCTGCCCAAGGCATTGAAAAAGGCGACCAAATGGTTTCCGTCTTTTTGGGCAGCGCCGCCCCGCTGAACGATTCGGGCGTTTCTGCATACTCTGTTACGGGTGAAGCGGTTGACACTTCCACCTTAGATTGGGGGGATGCCTCTACGTCTTACGGCGTGCAGTATATGTACGCGCTTACGCCGCATTTCGCTTTGGGTGCCGAATACAACGGCAACAACTTCGGCGATGCCGAATATGAACGGGAATATTTTGTGGACTGGAACAATTGGGGTGAATCGGAAGTAAACAGCAAAATGGACGTACAAAATTTTATGATTGCCGGACGCTATACGGTAAACCCGCAGTCTAAAGTTCGCTTCTACATCCCGTTGGGCTTAGGGGTGGCTTCTTCCAAAGCGACTTTTGATTTTAATGAAGTAATCAACATGGCCGGACGCTTGGATCGCACGAATGCTTCGGAAAGCAAACGCACCACTTCGTTTACCTATTACGTTGGTTTAGGTTTGGAAGGAACGTTTAGCCAAAACTGGATTTGGGGCGTGGAAGGCCGCTACCAAGGCTTCCAGTTTGATTACGGCAAATTCAGCGACGAATACGGCACGAAAAATCTGAGCTACTTTGCGCTGTTGCTGAAACTGGGCTACCGCTTCTAATTTAGGCTTTATGCCTGTATACCCCGCATCTTTGGATGCGGGGTTTTTGTTTCTGTCAAAAATTGGCAAGATATTCTTATTAAGAAAAATTCCTACAAGGAGGCAGTGTGAAAAAAAGTTTTTGGCTCGCCGTTTTAATAGGCATCAGCTGCGTATGGCCGGTATGGAGCCACGCGCAGGGCATCCAAGCAGGAGATCAATTTATTTCCGTATACGCGGGGGCGGGCGGCGCCACCAACGATACGCATTTGGGGCTGGATTTTCGGGATGATACCGGCTATCCGCTGGGGCAAACCAAAGATTTTGGATGGGGGGATGAATCGGTAGCGTTCGGCGCGCAGTACTTATATACCGTCAGCCCCTACTGGGCATTTGGCGTGGAATACAACGCCAACTTGTTTGACGGCGCGGCCGAAGAATTAAACGCGTGGGGCGGCAGCGGCCAGCATATGAAAGCCGAGGCAGATCAGGATATGGATGTGCATAACCTGATGGCGGCCGGGCGGTTTACGCTCAATCCGCAAGGGACTTTCCGGTTTTACATTCCGTTCGGGGCGGGTATTGCCTTTTCCAAAGCGACTGTCAAAAACAGTTTTTGGGAGCAAAACGGCGGGGCGTATACGTCCGTGTCGGACAGCCGCAGCGAAAGCAGCCGCTCGTTTACATACTATACCGGGCTGGGGGTGGAACACCGCTTGGCCGGGCAGTGGCTGTGGGGCTTGGAAGGGCGGTACCAAAGCTTTTCGTTTGACTATGACAAATTCTTGTCCGGTGCCGGCCGCGAAAACCTGCATTATGTAACGGTGTTTTTAAAGCGGGGGTATGTGTTTTAACGTAAAAGCGTGAAGAAAAAAACCCCGCGGATTGCACCGCGGGGGTTTTTATATAGGTTGTTAATTGGGCGGCGGAGGGGAGAATTAGGCGTTCGCCCCGCGCTTAGCATAAAAACCCGTTCCGGGTACGAAACCGAAACGGGCGGAATTAGAGGAGCATAAAAAACCCGCTCCGAAGAGCGGGCAGGAAATTATTTTTTCTTTTGATCTTTCAAGGCCAGGTAGCCCATTAAGCGGTAAATTAACTTAGACACGTTAAATTCCGTAATGACGTCGGCCTTTCTTTGGCAGGCTTCCACCACGTCCACCGCCACGATTTTTTTATGTTTAATGACTTCGCGGAACAAGTCCAGCGCTTCATACCACATAAATCCGCCGGGCTGCGGGGTGCCGGTAGCCGGGATGACGGACGGATCAAAGCCGTCCACGTCAATGGTGATATAGACGGTGTCCGTCAGCTTTTTAAGCACCTGCGGGATGAGCTTTTTAATGTCGCGGTTTTCGTGCATTAAAAACGTGGTCACTTTGCCCGCATTGCAGTATTGCTTTTCTTCGCTGGCTACGCTGCGGATGCCCACTTGCACCACCGGTACCTGGCGGGAGGCCGGATACAGGGCGCAGGCGTGGCTTTTGGGCGTGCCTTCAAAGGTTTCGCGCAAATCGGCGTGGGCGTCAAAGTGCAAGATGCTTAAGTCTTTATATTTTTCAATATAAGGCTGCGCCAGCGCTTGGGTAACCGTATGCTCGCCGCCGATATAAAACGGAATGGCTTTGTACTGCATCAGGTTGCGGACGGTTTTGTCGATATTTTTAAATACCGTGTTGGTAGACCCTTTGCAATTAACGGCCGGCTGCGTATTAATGCCCAGTTCCCACGTTTCGGTTTTGGTTTCTTCGTCCCAAAGTTCAATTTGGGTGGAAGCCTCAATCACCGCGGCGGGGCCTTTGGCGGTACCATGCCCGTAGCAGACCGTCTTTTCAAACGGCACGGGCACGACCACGAATTTAGAAAGGGGCAGAGAGCTGTATCTGCTCTCTAGCCCCATAAACTTATCGGTTTGTACGTTATCGCTCACAATGTTACCGGAGTTATTTTACAAACACAGCCGCCGCTACAACGGTGGTCCAAAGACCTTCCACGCAGATGGCGGACTGAGTAATGTTGGTAGTGCGGACGATTTTACCGCTCATTTTCCAGATTTCTTCTTTCTGGTCCCAAGTGGTGTTATTGTCGAACTCGATGCCCAGCGTAGTGGAGAGCATCAAAGCAGCCAAGTCTTCCGCATAATCGCCGGCTTGTTTGTCGGTTTCGCCGAAGCTGTGGTGTTCGGAAATGTATCCGTGCGTTTTCTTTCCTTCTTTCGGGATCGCCAGACCCACGGAAGCGGAAATCAAGCGGCGGTATTCGTTGCTCGTGTTTCTGCTGATGACGCAATGCAGAATTTGGCCCGGGTGCAATTCTTGAAGGCCTTTGGATATTGGCACGGTTTTGCAGCCGGGAGGGAAGATGCTGGACACAGGCACCAAGTTAAAGCTGGCGATTTTGGCGTCTCTCAACGCTTCTTCAAAGCTGGCCAGTTTTTCTTTGTGTCTGCCAATTCCTTTGGTAAGGAATATCTCTTTGGGTACAAACGCTTCGTACATTTTTATTTTTCCACTAATTCCTTGATGTGAATTAATATAATATAAATTATAACAAATAACAAAAAGAAAAAGACTTTTTGTTTTTCGTTATAATCCGAGTCCACTTTTACCGGTTGCCCCTTCGGGCCCAAAACCGATACAATAAGAGTGTAATATATTCCTATGAAAAAAACAAAATTTCTTTTAGTTACGGCTTTTCTTTTAACCGCGACGGGAGCGTATTGTATGGCAGATATGTTTAAAAACGGCGTTTTGCATTTTGATTATAAAGCCGAGGAACTGGCCCCGGCCGAGGCGACGGCGCGCGTGCAGCTGGAAAAGGATTTAAACGCGCTGGTGGCCATCCCCAAAGAGCAGCGCACGTTTGAAAACACCATTATGGCCTACGAACGCGCCTTTGACGATTACGGCAACGCCTTGGGAATGAGCGGTTTTTTGTCGTACGTGTCTACGGATAAAAACTTCCGCGATGCGGCCTTGGCGCTGCAAATGCAAATCAGCCAATATATGGTGGACGTGGCCACCCGGCGCGACGTGTACCGCGCCATCCGCGAATATACCGACACCAACCCCCAATTAGACCCCGTGCAGGCCAAGCTCGTTAAAGAAATGCTGATCGGGTTTAAAAACAGCGGTATGGAACTAAACGACGAAGATTTGGAAAAATTTAAAGCGCTTAATAAAGAAAAAGCGGAATATATTATTAAGTTTGACAAAAACATCCAAGAATACAAAGACCCCCTTGCCGTTACGCGCGAGCAGCTGCAGGGCTTGGGCGAAGATTATATTGAAAAACTGGAAAAAACGCCGGACGGCAAATACCTGGTTACGCTGGATTATCCCGACTACGTGCCGTTTATGTTAAACGCCGATAATGAAGACGCCCGCAAAGCGCTTGAATTTAAATACAACCGCCGCGGCGGGGCGGAAAATGTGGAACTGCTGGAAAAAACGCTGACGCTTCGCCGGGAGATTGCGCACTTGCTCGGGTATGAAAACCATGCGCAGATGAAACTGGAAGACCGCATGGCAAAAAACCCCCAAACCGTGATGAAGTTTTTGAAGAATTTGCAAAAAAAGCTAAAACCGCTTGCCAAACAGGAAGACCGGGAAATGATTGCTTACAAAAACGGCAAGACCGGCAAAAAAAGCCGCACCTTATATTCGTGGGAAAGCGGCTATTGGAGCAACAAATACCGCAAAGAAAATTTGGAACTGGACAGCGAAAAAATAAAAGAGTATTTCCCGTCCCAAGTGGTGATTGACGGCATGCTGGATTTGTTTGGCGGAGTGTTTGGCATTACGTTTGAGCCGGTGGATATCCCGGTGTGGCACCCCGACGTAAAAGCTTTTAAAATTACCGACCGGGCCAGCGGCCGGCTGATTGCCTATTTTTATATGGATCTTTACCCGCGCGAAGGCAAATACAAACACGCCGCCTGCTTCGGCTTGGTGGAAGGGGAAGAAAAGAAAGACGGCACCTATCAAATTCCGTTCGTCGCCATTGTGGCCAATTTAAACAAACCTTCCGCCACGACGCCTTCCCTGCTTAAACACAGCGAAGTGGAAACGTTATTCCACGAGTTTGGTCATGTACTGCACAACGCGCTGACCCAGGCCAAATACTCCGCGTTTTCGGGCACCAACGTCAGCTGGGATTTTGTAGAAGCGCCCAGCCAAATGCTGGAGCGCTGGGCGTGGGATCCGCAGGTGCTTAAAAAAATCAGCAAGCACTACAAAACGGGCGAGCCGCTGCCGGACGATTTAATCCAACGGATGATTGCGGCCAAGAATTTCGGCTCGGGCGGGACGTACCTGCGGCAGGACTTTTTTGCCCAGTATGATATGACGCTCCACACCGCCAAAACTACACCCGACTCCACCAAACTGTATTTTGATTTAACCAAAAAAATCCGCGGGCTTCCGCTTACCAAGGGCACCCTCCCGCAGGCCTCTTTCGGGCACATTATGGGCGGGTATGACGCCGGATATTACGGGTATTTGTGGTCGGAAGTAATAGCGGAAGATTTTTTCGGCGAGTTTAAAAAGAACGGCATTTTTAACCCCGAGACGGGGCTTAAATTCCGCCGCGAAATTTTGGAAAAAGGCGGCACGCTGGATGAAGAGAAAATGGTGGAAAATTTCTTGGGCCGCCCGGCCAAGATAGAACCGTTCTTGCAGGCCATCGGCTTGCCGCAGGAGGATTTATGAGCGTAGTCATCGGGATAGACGTAGGGGGCTCCACCACCAAAATCGTGGGGTATACGGACGCCGGAAAATTGGTTTCCATGCTAAAAGTGGAAGCCGCCGACCCGCTGACTTCCGCCTATGGGGCGCTGGGCAAATTTATCAACGAAAACGGCCTGGCACTTTCGGACGTACAGCAAATCATCCTGACGGGGGTGGGGTCTTCGCTGTTTAAGAAAAACATTTACGGGATTGCCACTTCCAAGGTGGACGAATTTGAAGCCATCGGCTCGGGCGGATTGGCGCTTTCGGGCAAAAAGGAAGGGCTGATTGTCAGCATGGGCACGGGCACGGCGTTCGTGCGCGCGGGGAAAGACGGCATCCGCCACATTGGCGGCTCGGGCGTCGGCGGCGGGACGGTGCTGGGTCTGTGCGGCAAGCTGTGCGGGGCCACCTCGTTTAAAACCGTAGTGGAAATGGCCGAAGGCGGCCGGCTGGGGCAGGTGGACTTGAACATCAGCGATATCAGCACCGGTGTGATTTCCACCCTCACACCCGATACGACCGCGTCCAACTTTGGCAAAATGGAAGACGGCGTTACGCCCGAAGATTTGACAGTGGGCGTGCTGAATATGGTATTTCAAACCATTGGCATGATGGCGGTGTTTGCCTGCCGCAACGACTCCGTAAAAGACGTCATCCTGACCGGCACGCTTACGTTGGTACCGTTTGCCAAACACGTGTTTCAGGCATTGCACAAAATGCACGGCGTCAATTTTATTATTCCCCAAAACGCCATTTATGCCACCGCTACGGGGGCGGCGTTATCCTATTTGTACAAAAACGGTAAAATCCATGTCGACTAATGTGCAGTCGTATAAAAAATCCAGCTTCGGCCCGGCGTTTTTCTTTTTATCCAAACGCCGCCGCGAAGCGTTGGCGCATTATTATGAATTTTGCCGCCTGATGGATGACCTTGCAGACGAGCCGAACATCCCCAACCCCGGCCGGCAGCTGGACGACTGGGAAGCGGAAGTGCACCGCATGTACGACGGCACTCCGCAGACGGAACTGGGCCGGCTGCTGCAGGCGGACGCGCGGGAATTTTCCATGCCTCCCGATCGGTTTTTGCTGTTAATAGAAGGCATGCGGGCCGATTTAACAGGGCGGACGTATCCCACCCAGCAAGCGTTGGACTGGTATATCTACCGGGTGGCGGCTGTTGTGGGGCTGGCCACGCTGGACATTTTAGGCGTGCAAGGAAAGCAGGCCGAGGCGCTTGCCTGGCAGGAAGGCGCCGCCGTACAGCTGACGAATATCATCCGCGACGTGCCCGAAGACGCCAAATTGGGCCGCGTCTATATTCCGGAAGAGTTGCTCACCCGCTTTGGTCTTACCCGCCAAGACGTATTGGACAACCGCGCCCCGCGGGTGCTGGCGGCCGCCCTGCAGGAACTGGCGGCGCAGGCGGAAGCGTATTACGAAGCGGCGTTTAAACAAATGGCGGGGTTTGCACGCCTGAAAATGATCCCGTGCCGGGTCATGGGGTATGTATATTTAAAAAATCTTGCTAAAATAAAAAAAACGGGCTTTTTGTTCGCCCGTCCGGTTAAATTGACGAAGAACGAAAAATTGTACAGCATTGCTTATGCATTATTTAAAACCTTTTTCTAATTGTTTGGCGTTGTGGCTGGCGCTGGGCCTGCTGCCGGGGGAACTCTGGGCGGCGGGAGCCAAGCAGCAAAACATTTCGTCGTGTTTGGAAAGCGGCAAAAAAGCCTATGCCGCCAAAGATTATTTGCAGGCGCAGGACGTTTTTACGCGGTGCTTAAAACTGGATTCCGACAATGTGGAAGCGCTTTTGTCGCTGGCGGGCGTACTGCTGACGCAGGACGATTTGAAAGGAGCGGAAAAATACTTTACCGCCGCCACCCGCAGCATGAAGCGCAACTCGCCGTATTGGTCGTACACGTATTCCATGTTGGGGGATATTGCGCTGAAGCAACAGCAAAACGACAAAGCGCTTAAGCTCTATTCCAAATCGCTGGAATATAATGCGGCCAACGTCAATTCGCTGGTGGGCAAGGGCGTGATTGTGGAGTATCAGGGCGACAAGCAGGGCGCCAGCGAGTATTACCGCTCGGCCCTGGCGGTGGAACCGCTGAATTTGATTGCGCGCAAACGGCTGATTAATTTGGAGCCGGACTATTTGACCAACGACGAAATGCTTACCGCGCTTAAACAGCGCTACGCCGTGGAACCGGACGCCACGGAACTGACCGATGAAAACAAAGCGTTGTTTGAAAAAATTCACCAAGCCGAACAGCGCCGCGGCATTGATTATTTAAAAAATAAATACGCTAAAGTTCCTTCGGAGTATATTGTTACCATTAACAAAGACACCAGCTTCGAGCGGGAAATGCTTACGCTGGCGGGTTATAACGCCTTGGAAAAAAGCATTGGGCAGGATGCGATTGCCGTGTTCCAAAAAGTAGGCGTGCCCATTAAAGATGTATTTGATTTAAGAGATATGAAGGGCGAAAAAATTTTTACGCCGGAAAGCACCCTCACGGAAAGCGGATTTTACGTGTATACCGAAGCGTTGAAAGGGCGCAAAGCGTTTCTGATGCCCAACGAAGCGGTGCCGCCCACGCAGGCGTTTTTGGCCAAAGTATCCGCCCGCGTGCAGGAGCTGAAAGACGCCGGCTATGTGGAAATTACGCGCTCCGAATACAAAATGATTCAAAACCAAACCAAATGCTCCGATGAAACTTTGCGCAGCAAATTGGGGGTATATGTTCTGCCCGTTACCAAAAACGACGTGCGCTATTTCGTGTTGGCGCGCCAAACGGCCGACCCCAAAAAAGGCGTGGCGTATTATTACTTAATGGCGGCGCACGCCAAGCGCAACCCCAAAGTAAAAGTGCCGTCCAACTCGCTGGTGGAAAGCTATGCGTTTTACGGCTATACGGTGTGTTTGGACGACGGGAATTTATTGGAATAGACGGACAAATCTAAAAAAGAGCGGAGGCTTTGCCCCCGCTCTTTTTTTGTCTTGCGCGTTTTAAGCTTGTTTGCCGATCAACTTTAAAAATTCTTCTTCCGTCAGCACCGGTACGCCCAGCTCTCGGGCTTTGGCCAGCTTGCTGCCGGCGGCTTCCCCCGCCACCACATAGGCCGTTTTTTTAGACACGCTGGAGCTGGCTTTCCCGCCGTATTGCTTGGCCAGCAGTTCGGCCTGCGGGCGGGTCATCGTTTTGAGCTCGCCGGTAAACACAAGCGTTTTTCCGTCCAAGATATTGCCGGAGAGCTCTTTTTTGGGCTGCGTAAAATTAAGCCCCGCCGCGCGCAAGCGTTCAATTTGTTCCTGGGCGCGCGGATTTCGGAAAAAATCGTAAATGCTTTTGGACACAATCTCGCCCACTTCCCGCACGTTTTGCAAGTCTTCCAAAGACGCGTTTTTCAAGGAGTCCAGCGTGCGGAAGCGGTCTGCCAAAATTTCGGCGGTCTTTGCGCCCACAAACGCAATGCCCAGCGCAAACAACAGGCGCGAAAGCGGTTTTTGTTTGCTGGCTTCAATGGCGTCTAAGAGGTTTTGGGCTTTTTTGTCTTTAAAATTTTCCAAATTTAACAAATGCAAAAACGTCAAATTATAAATATCCGCAAAGTCGGACACGTAATGGTTTTCCAATAATTGATCCATCACCACGTCGCCCAGCCCGTCAATATCCATGGCCCCGCGCGAGGCAAAGTGCAACAGCCGCGCCCGCAGCTGCGCCGGGCAGGACGGATTGACGCAATAATACCCCACTTCGTCGGGCTCTTTGTACACCGGCCCGCCGCAGGACGGGCAAACAGTCGGGGGCAGGACTTCTTCTTGCCCTTTGTGCTCCACCACTTTGATAATTTTGGGGATGACTTCTCCCGCTCGCTCTACAATCACCGTATCGCCCACGCGCACGCCCAGGCGTTTAATTTCGTCAAAATTGTGCAGGGTCGCGTTGGAAATGGTTACGCCGCCCACCGGCACGGGCTGCAGCTCGGCCACGGGGGTAATCACGCCGCTTCGGCCCACGGAAAAAAGAATGTGGTTGACGGCGGTGGTGGCTTGCGGGGCGGGGTATTTAAAAGCGATGGCCCAGCGGGGGCTTTTGGCGGTAACGCCTAAAATGCGCTGAAATTCAAAACGGTTTACTTTTACCACCAGGCCGTCTACGTCAAAGGGCAGTTGGCGGCGGGAAGCTTCAAACTGATTATAAAAACGGATGACTTCGGAAATCTGCGTGGTTTTGGTGCGCGCGGGACAGACGGAAAAACCCCATTGGCGGCACAAATCAATAAACCCGCTGAAGGAATCGGCCGCGATGTTTCCCGCGCCAAAGGAATGGGCAAAAAATTTAAGCGGCCGCTGGGCGGTAATTTGCGGGTCTTTTTGGCGCAGTGAGCCGGCCGCGGCGTTGCGGGTATTGGCAAAGGTGTTTTCGCCCGCCAGCTGTTGCTTGCGGTTGAGTTCTTCCAAATCTTTTTTATCCAGATACACCTCGCCGCGGATTTCCAACAATCCGGCGGGGGCGTTTTCTATTTTTTGCGGGATATTGCACACGGTGCGCGCGTTGGCGGTAATGTCTTCGCCTACTTTTCCGTCCCCGCGGCTGGCGGCCGTTACCAAAATGCCGTTTTCGTACGTCAGCGAACAGGACACCCCGTCTATTTTCCCTTCCACCACCATTTCAAAATCATTGCGCTGGAGTGTTTTTTCGGCGCGGGCGTACCATTCGCGGATGTCGTCTGCCGAGTAGGAGTTGTCCAGCGACAGCATCGGCGTCGTGTGCCGCACCGGGGAAAACATCGTCCCGGCTTGGCCGCCCACGCGCTGGGTGGGCGAATTTTTGGTGCGGTACTGGGGGTATTGGTCTTCCAGGTCTTTTAATTGTTTGTAGAGTTCGTCGTACTGCGTATCGGACAAAATCGGATTGTCCAAATTGTAGTAAAGGTTGTTATGGTAATTGATCAGCTTTTTAAGCCGTTCAATCTCTTCTTTCGGGTGCATAACTTTTATTTGCGTTCTTTTTTCAGCTGATCCAGCAGGCCGTTGATGAACTTGCTGGAATTTTCGGTGGAGTATTTTTTCGCCAGTTCAATGGCTTCGTCAATAATGGCGGGAACGGGCGTTTTTTCCGGGCTGAAAACCATTTCATAGGTGGCCATGCGCAAAATGGAGCGGTCTACCGCCGACATGCGGGCCACCGTCCAGTTTTTGGCATAGGCGGAAACGAGCTTATCAATCTCTTTCAAATGTTCGGTCGTGCCGGAAACCAGGTCTTGGCAAAACGGGTAGCAATCCCCCAATTCTCTTTTAAAGTCCGCCGCATAGCGCAGGACGTCTTTTTCCTGGGCGTCTTTGGCGCTGTCTGCGTAATAAAGCGATTGCAAGGCACATTCCCGGGCCATTCTTCTGTTGCTCATTTTCCCCACCTTCAAAACAAATTGTAATAAAAGTTATATAGATTTTAGCAAATTTACGCCGCCCTTGCAGGAACGCGCGCGGGGAAAACGGCACGACAAGGGAATAATAAATTTTTATACTGGTATCATCGTTTTTTTTGTGCTAAGATAAAAAAGCTAAAAATTAACTTAAGGGAGAAAGAAAATGAGAAAAATCAGTCTATTCTTACTTGCGGCGCTTTTGGCGGCGGCTCCTGTGTTTGCGGAGTCGGTCACCGGCCGGGGGCGCTATGTATCGCGTGATGTCAACCATCTGCCGGCATTCCACGCGGTAGAAGTGCGCGGCGATATTGAAGTGGATTTTATGCAGGATAAAATCACTTCCGTCACGGTCAGCGGACGGGAGAACCTGGTGGCGCTGTCGGACGTACGGGTAGAAAACGGGGTATTGCTCGTCAGCTTTACGCGCCCGGTGCGCGTGCGCGGCGAATACGAACTGCGCGTAGCGGTAAGAGCGCCGGAATTGACGGCCGTAACCGCCAGCCAAAGCGGCGAATTTGACCTGCGCGGCTCGCTGGATGCCAACCAACTGGTGCTGACCACGGATGCGGATTCGGATATTTCTATGGATTACGTAAACGCCGACACCATTACGGTAGCCGCCTATGACCGCTCGGATATTGAGCTGGGCCGGGTGCATGTGCAGCAGGTAAAAGCCACGGCGGACGGCCGGGCCGATGTGGATTTGTCCGGCACGGCGGAAGAAGCCGTGTTGACCAACAACGGCTCGGGCGAAATTGACGCCGACGATTTGCGCGCCGTTACGGTGCGTGCCACCACGAACGCTTCCGGCAAAATTAAAGTAAACGCCAGCGAAGCCTTATATGCCCAAGCCAACGGCCGCGGCAGAATTGAATACAGAGGATACCCTTCTACGCTTCGCAAAGAAGGCAATGCCCGCAAAGTCGTGCGCGACCGCGACGAAGATTACGACGACTACGACGATTAAAACCGTCTTTTGCAACAAAGGCCCCGCAAGGGGCCTTTGTTATTGTGCAACGCCCGCGGAAATTCTATAATAAACCCATGAAACGTTTCGGAGTGATGTTGGCAAGTTTGGGACTGGCGGCCTGTGCCGGCCAGCCGCTTGTGCAGGCCCCGTTGGGCGCGGACAGGGACGGGCACGGCTGCATCCCGTCCGCCGGCTATACGTGGAGTACGGCCCGGCAGGCGTGCATACGGGTGTGGGAAGAAGGCATTACGCTTAGCGGCGTGCAGGATGAAACGGCGGCGTATGTGGTGCTGTCTTTAGACGGAACGCAGGCGGAAGTCTTTTTGCCGGTTAAAACAAGCCCGTTGATTCTTTCCCGCTCGTTTACGGAAGACGGCCCCTGTTGGACGCAGCCGGAAAGCCCGTGGCGCCTGTTGCGCCCGGCGCAAGGGTGGCGGCTGTGGAAGGACGGCGTGCTTTTGTATCAGGCCTCCAACCCGCCCGCGCGTTGACACATTTTTGCGGAAGTTGGTATAATAAATATGTTCCCGTATAGGGGAACTATTTTTTTGAAAGAATAACTAAATGGCCAGATACGATAACAGAAGAGAATACAAAAAAGATCTCTATCGCAGAAACCAGAACATCCGTGTGCCCGAAGTAAGAGTCATTAATACCGACGGCACGATGATTGGGGTCATGCCGGTGGCGCAAGCCATCGCCTTGGCCAAAGAACAAGAGTTGGACTTGGTGGAAATTTCACCCAACGCCCAGCCTCCTGTGTGTAAGATACTCGATTACAACCGGTATGTTTACGAACAGGGCAAGAAAGCGGCGGAAGCCAAAAAAAAACAAGCCAAAGTAACGTTAAAAGAGCTGCGCATCAAATCGCGCATTGCTCCGCACGATCTGGACGTGAAAATCCGCCAGATTGAAGAGTTCCTTCGCAAGAAGGATATGGTGCGTTTCGTAGTGGTGTTCCACGGCCGCGAAAACCAGCACAAGGATATCGGCATCCAGATTTTAAACGATACGGCCAAACGTTTGGCCGAGCTTGCCAATGTGGACGGCGGACTGCAGTCCATGGGCAACCGGATGTCTATGACGTTTGTGCCCAAAAACTAAACCGATTTTTAGGTTCTTTTTAGTGTACTGCGTGCGGGGCTTGACCGGCTCCCGGCGCAGGTTGTTCGGAAAAAGAACTAATTAAACAGAGGTAATGATAAAATGCCTAAATTGAAAAACCACAGCGGCGGCAAAAAACGCTTCAGAAAAACCGCCACGGGTAAATTCACCCACAGAAAAGCCGGCAGAAAACACTTGCTTACGCCTGTTTCTGCCTCCCGGAAGCACGAAACCAGAAAGACCGGCGTGATTACGCCCGAGTCTAACAAAGGGAAGATCTTGGAAAAATATCTTCCTATGGCCAAATAAGAGGGTAGAAACATGAGAATTAAATTCAGCGTTGCCAGACACGCAAGAAAGAAAAAAGTATTGAAAAGAGCCAGCGGCTACTATGGAGACAAATCCCGCCGCTTGCGCATGGCCACCCAGCAGCTGGATAAATCCGGCGTGCATGCTTACGTTGGCCGCAAAGACAAAAAAACCACTTACCGCCAGTTGTGGATTACCCGCATCAATGCCGCGGTGAGAGAGGAAGGTTTGTCTTACTCTAAATTCATCAGCGGCCTTGCCAAGGCCAACATTACGCTTAACCGCAAAATGTTGTCCGAAATGGCGATCAAAGACCCGGTGTCCTTCAAGAAATTGGTGGACGTGGTCAAAGCCGCGTAAGCGTTTCTGCTTTGCAAGTAAAAACCCCGCTCGTATGGGCGGGGTTTTTTATGGGCATAAAGCAAACAATCGTTTATTAGGGGCCGGTACGCGGCAGGGGAAAACCCCGCGTGGCGTTTTAGCGGCGGATATTTTTAATGCTGGCCGTATTCTTGCGCAGCAATTCGTTAATCTGGCGGTCTTGCTCCTTTAATAATTGCTGTTGAGTCTGAAAATAAGCCGTAAAAGTGGCACTTTGTTCGGCGGTTTTCTTTAGTTGGCGTTCCGTTTGGGCCGTAATTAAAAAGGCCTGGTATTTGACGTTGTTGCCAAAAGTGGCGGCAATATCCGTAAGCGTGCTTTGATTGGAAAGCTGCACCGCTTCCAAGGCGCGTTTCATACGGGTGCGATCGGCTTCGGAGGCTTTGCCCGGCAGCAGGTCTTCGGACATGGATACTTCCATAATTTGTGGCTGCGCGGGGCGGGCCGCCGCAGGCTGGGCCGGCAGATTCTTGCCAAAAGACTGCTCCAGCGAGGCCGTCAGCTTTTTAAATTGAGGATTGTTGGCAAGCTCCGCCGGGGCAGACGCCAGCTTTTTCACTATCAAATTGCTGTATTGCTGCAGCCAAAACAAGCGGATTTGCTGTTCTTGCTCTTTCGTGGTGCACCCTGCCAATAGCAGCGTGCCAAATACAAAAACCAGTCCCCATTTTTTCATATGCACTCCGTTTTCCCACTATAACAAATTTATTTCAGCCCGTACAAGGCTTTTGCCTGCCGGGTGGTCATTTCCGCCAGTTCTTCCAGCGGCATATTCAGGTAATCGGCCGTAAATTGGGCAATCAGCGGGACATTGGAAGGATCGTTTCGCTGGCCGCGTTTTCCTTGCGGGGAAAGGTACGGACAGTCCGTTTCCAAAATGATTTTGTCCGCCCCCGCTTTTTTAACGGCTTCGCGGATGTATTCGTTCTTTTTATAGGTAAAGCAGCCGTTGATCCCCAGCAGCAACCCTAAATCCAACGCCTTTTTGGCTTCTTCATACCGGGCGCAAAAACAATGGAGCACACCCGGATACCCGGTGGAAGAAGATCCGTTCCACTGATGTTTTAACAGGCGGAAACTGTCTTCGTAGGCGGCGTAATCGTCGCCTTCGCGGCGGATGTGCAGTACAAGCGGCTTTTGCGTTTGGTTGGCCAGCGCAAGCATGCGGGCAAACGCTTCCTGCTGTTTTTCTTTATCGGTAAATTCCAAACACGTGTAATCCAGCCCGATTTCTCCCACGGCCACGTTGCGTTCGTCCGGTAAAAGGGCGGCCAGCTGTTTCCAGGCTGCGTCGTTCATTTTGCAGGCGTATTCCGGGTGAACCCCCAGCACCGCGCGAATGAGCGACGGATGTTGCGAAGACAACTCCAGCGCGGGCTGCCACTCTTCGGGCGAACAGCCGATTTCCACACTAAGCGCAATGCCGGCCTGCGGCAGTTTTTGGGTGATTAATTCCGTACGGTCGGCGTCAAAAGCGGGGTCGTTTAAATGGGCGTGCGAATCAATAAATTGCATATATATATTGTATCTTTTTAAACAGCCGCAATAGAAGGAATTGTTTTTCTTTAGGAGGGATAGACCGTTTCTTTGCACAAAATCTCGCACAGTCCTTCCAAAGGCCGGATTTCCCCGTATAAAACTGTCAGCACTTGTTTTCATCATGGGCATTTTACGGCGGAGCCTTGCCACGGTATCAGGCGCCGTCTCCAAAAGTCGCTATGTGCAGGCGGTTGCGCCGGGCCAAAACATGTTTACGGAACAGAAAGCAGGTGTGCGTGAGGCAAACCATGGCGCTCCAAGGGCAGGCTAACCGCGCCTTCCCGGGGGTGGACAGGGAGGCGAAAGTCTAATCCAAAAATACGCTTGTTTTTGTGCATGACCCTTTCTATACTGGCTGGTAGGAAGGGCTTTTATTGGGCTTTGATTCGACGAGAAAGGCAATTTCAAAATTAGCAGTCTAAAAAAGGGGTTGACAAAAATAAAATAATTGCATATAATACTAGCAGTGAGGAACAAAGAGTGCTAAAATAGATTAAGTACTCAGAAGATGCTCCGAGAAAAATATGAGAATTTTAAAACCGGAAATTGCCAAAGCTCGTAAAGAAAAGATTCTGCGGTGGGTCATCCAGCAGTTTGTGGAAACCCGCCGTCCGGTCGGTTCGCAAATGATTGCGGACGGTGCCCTGCCGGATGTTTCCAGCGCCACCATTCGCAACATTATGAAAGAACTGGAAGAAGAAGGATATCTTTACCAGCCGCATACTTCCGGCGGACGCATTCCTACGGACAAAGCCTACCGCTATTATGTGGATTACCTGGCCAACGTGCAAAAAATGGCCGCACGCGAACGCCAGCGCATTGAAGAGCAGTACGATGCCCGCGTCAACGAGGTGGACAATATGCTGGTGCAAACCTCGCGCTTATTGGCGATGCTTTCCGGCGCGGCGGGGTTTGTGTATACGGCCAATGTGGACGACCAGCGGATTCAGCGGTTGGATTTTGTGCCGGTGGCGCCGGGGCTGATTTTGGTAGTACTGGTTACACAAGCGGGCGCCGTGCGGCACTGGCCGGTGCGTACGGGATACGTGATTGAGCCGGCCCGCCTGCGGGTACTGAGCCGCTTTATTAATGAAGAAATTGCCGGCCGCACGCTGGCTCAGGCGCGGCAGGTGCTGTGGCAGCACGTTCACTCCGGCCACCGGGAAATTTCCGACTTGGCGGATTTAACCACCCAGGTGCTGAAAGATATTGAACGGCCCCAAACCAGTGCGGACGAATTGTATGTGGAAGGCATCGGCCGCCTGCTGGCAAACACTACGCAGGACGATTACGAAGATTTGAAACAAATGATGCGGGTGGTGGAGGAGCGCGAACGGTTTTCTTCGCTGCTCAATGAAAAAATGGCGGATATGGAGAAATCCAATCAGAAGGTAAACGTCAGCATTGGCAGCGAAAACGAATTGGCGGAACTGCGCAACCTGAGCATTGTGTCTACCGCTTGCCGTGTGGGGGATAAAACGGTAGGGATGTTGGGCATTATCGGCCCGAAACATATGGAGTATACCAGAGTGATGTCCTTGGTAAATTTTATCGGAAGTTTGTTGGAAACTTCTATGAATACCTGGACGGCTTTGCCCTCCGAGGATGAAAAAGACTATGAGTAAAAAACATCAGCATAAAAACGGCGGAGAAGAAGCCGCCCAAGCGCTTGATGAGCAGGATTTGCCGGAAGTGCGCGAGCCGGAAATTGAAGTAAAACCGGCGGACGAGCCTACCCCGGAAAAAAAGCCTGATTATTACGACCAGCTGGTTCGTTTAAGCGCGGACTTTGACAACTACCGCAAACGCACCGAACGGGAAAAAGCTTCTTTCCTGGCTTACGGGAAAAAAGAATTTGCCCAGAAGCTGCTGCCCGCGTATGAAGTGCTTTTGCGCCAGCGCGCCGAATTGGCCAAAGAAGAAGATAAAGGAGAATGTTCCGCTTCGTTAAAAGCCGTAAAGGCTGGGCTGAATATGGTTTTTACGGAGCTTGAAAAAGCTTTTAAAGCGGAAGGAATTGAGCATATGGATGTACTGGATAAGCCGTATGATCCGGCCACCCAGGAAGTCGTGGCGATGATTCCTTCCAGCGAAGACCAAGACGGACTTGTCTTGCAGGAAGTACAGATGGGATTTACGATGGACGGCAAAGTCCTGCGCCCGGCGCGGGTGATTGTCGGCCAGCACGCGGAAGGGTAATGCCCGTTCCGCCCAAATGGGGTAAAAATTTTTTGATTTCACAAGGAGAAATAAAGTATGGCTAAAATTATTGGTATTGACTTGGGTACTTCTAACACCGCCGCTGCGGTGATGGAAGGAGGCAGAGGAACGATTATTCCGTCTGCCGAAGGAAGCTCTATCGGCGGAAAGGCTTTTCCGTCTTATGTAGCTTTCACCAAAGACGGTCAGCGCCTCGTGGGTGAACCTGCCCGCCGGCAGGCCATTGCCAACCCGGAAGGCACCGTAACCGCCTTCAAACGCAAAATGGGGGAAAACTATAAATACAATTTGCGCGGACAGGAATTTACGCCTCAGCAGCTGTCGGCTTTCATTCTGCAGAAAGTGAAAAAAGACGCCGAAGCTTTCTTGGGCGAACCCGTGGAAAAAGCCGTTATCACGGTACCTGCCTATTTTAACGATAACCAGCGCCAGGCCACCAAAGACGCCGGCCGCATTGCCGGGTTGGAAGTGGTGCGCTTGGTAAACGAACCGACCGCTGCCGCGTTGGCCTTCGGGATTGATAAAGCCGGCAAAGAACAGAAAGTAATGGTCTTTGACTTGGGCGGTGGTACGCTGGATGTAACAATTATGGAAATGGGCAAAGAAGGCACGTTTGACGTGCTGGCCACCTCTGGCGATACGCAGCTGGGCGGTACGGATATGGATAACGCCATCATCCAGTGGATGGTGGACGAGTTCCGCAAACAAACCGGTATTGATTTGTCCAAAGACAAACAAGCCCAACAGCGCTTGAAAGACGCGGCCGAAAAGGCCAAAATTGAATTGTCCACCACCATGGAAACGGACATTAACCTGCCGTTCATTTCCGCGGGTGCGGACGGCCCGAAACACTTGGAACTGCAATTGTCCCGCGCCAAACTGGAAAGCTTGGTGGACGACATCGTCAAACGCTGCGGCAAATCGGTCAATCAGGCTTTGTCCGATGCAGGCTTGACGGCCTCGCAAATTGACCGCATCATCTTGGTCGGCGGCCCGACCCGTATGCCGATTGTGCAGAAATACGTGGAAGACTTGGTCGGCAAGAAAATTGAACGCGGCATTGACCCGATGGAATGCGTGGCAATCGGTGCGGCGGTGCAAGCCGGTATTTTGACGGGCGACGTCAAAGACGTCCTCTTGTTAGACGTAACCCCGCTGTCTTTGGGTCTGGAAACCTTGGGCGGCGTGTGCACTCGCCTAATTGAACGCAACACCACCATCCCGGTGCGCAAAACGCAGATTTTCTCTACGGCGTCGGACAACCAGCCGGCCGTAACCATCAACGTTTTGCAGGGTGAACGCCCCATGGCCAAAGACAACGTGCCGCTGGGCAAGTTTGACTTGGACGGCATTCCGCCAGCTCCTCGCGGCGTACCGCAGATTGAAGTTACGTTTGATATCGACGCGAACGGTATTTTGAACGTTTCCGCCAAAGATCTGGGTACCAACAAGGAACAGCATATCACCATCAGCTCGCCCAACAAGCTCAGTGATGCCGAAGTGGAAAAATTCGTCAAAGACGCAGAGAAATTTGCGGAAGAAGACAAGAAACACAAAGAAGTCATTGAAGCCAAAAACCAGGGCGACAGCGTGCTCTACCAGACGGAAAAATCGCTGAAAGAATATGGCGATAAAGTGTCTCAGGATGACCGCTTGGCCATTGACCGCGCCTTGAGCGACTTAAGAGACGCCCTCAAAGGCGAAGATGTGGCCAGAATCAAATCCGCCACGGATGAAGCCTTGAAAGCCGGCCAGAAATTGGGTGAAGCGATGTACAAAAACGCGCAAGCCCAACAGCAGGCCCAAGCGGGCGCCCAAGCCGGCGCTCAGCCCGGGCCGGACGCCTCGGCCCAAGCCGGAGCGGCAGGCAACGGCGGCAAGGACGATGTGGTAGAAGCCGAAGTGGTAGATAAATAATCTTCACTTGCCAGCAATGAAAGGGGAACCGAACGCGGTTCCCCTTTTTTATGGGCTGTTTTTACTTTTAAAAGCATAAAAAAGTAAAATAACTGTATGCCCCAGTATTTTGCAGATATTAAAGAAACCGAATTTTTTCTGATGGATGCGGAAGCCCACCACGCCTGCGCCGTCGCGCGGCACCAGGAGGGGGACGAAATCCGCGTGTTTGACGGTACGGGCCGCCAGTATATGGGGCGCATTGACCGTATTCAAAAAAAATTCGTGCGCGGCACGCTGTTAAGGCCGTGCCCGGTGCGCCGTCCGGCGCTGGAGCTGGAGCTTTGCTTTGCTCCCAATTCCCGCACGGGGCTGGAAGACGTGTTGGACAAATGCACCCAGCTGGGGGTGGCGGCTTTTCGGCCGGTGGTAACCGAGCGCAGTGAATACGATGTGCTTAAAAAATGGGACGGCAAAAACGACCGCTGGCGCCAGATTATGATTGCCGCCTGCAAACAGTGCGACACGCCGTTTGTGCCGGCGATACTGCCGCCGTTAAAATTTTCGCAAGCGATCGGGCAGGAAATCCCGTCCTTGATTGCTTACGAGGCCGAAGAAACGCATACCTTGGCGTGGGGGTTGGAAAAATTGGCCCATCCCAAACGCCTGCGGGTGTATGTGGGGCCAGCCGGGGGCTGGACGGATGAAGAAATCGTCATCGCCGCCCAATACAATGTACTGCCCGTTACGTTGGGCGTCAATATCCTGCGGGCGGAAACGGCGTGCATTGCCGTAGCCGCCAAACTGTTATAATGACTACTTTTTTTATTAAAACTTTCGGCTGCCGCGTCAATCAGGTAGAAAGCCAAGCCCTCTTGGAGCAATTCCTGCGCGGCGGATATACGCAGGCCTCCTCGCCGGAAACGGCCGATATTTGCCTGCTCAACACCTGCACGGTAACCCATCAGGCCGATAAAGACGTGGAAAAACAAATCCGCCAAATTTTGCGCCGCAACCCCAACGCACGTTTGGTGCTGACGGGATGCTACGCCGCCGCGCACGAAGCGCAGGTGCGCGAAAAGTTCCCGCAGGCGCAAATCATCGGCAAGTACGACTTGGGCAAACAGCTTTTTGGCGTGGAAGACGTGTGCTGGACGGTGTCCGGCCACGAAGGGCACAGCCGCGCTTTTATTAAAATTCAAGACGGGTGCGACTGCTTTTGTTCCTATTGTATTGTTCCCTATGCGCGGCCCGTTAAGCGTTCCAAACCGCTGGCGGACGTATTGCATGAAATTCAGACCTTGGAGGCAAAAGGCTTTGCCGAAATCGTGCTGACGGGCATTAACATCGGCAACTACGTCTGCCCGCAAACGGGGGCGGATTTGGCCGCCTTGTGCGAAAAGATTGCCGCCCTGCCCGGTCGTTTTCGGGTGCGGTTTTCCTCCATTGAACTGCAAACGGTAACGGATGGGATCATCCGACAGATGGCCTTGCGGCCCGACCGGTTTTGCAATTATTTTCACCTGCCGCTGCAGGCCGGGTGCGATAAAATTTTAAAGGATATGAACCGCCATTACGACACCGCCGCTTACCGCGCGCGGGTGGCGGATTTGCGCCGGCAGGTGCCGCAAATCGGAATCTTTGCAGACGTAATTGCCGGCTACCCCACCGAAACCGAAGCCGATTTTAAAGCAACCGTGGCCTTTATCCGCGAAGTAAAACTGGCGGGCCTTCACGTATTTAGCTATTCGCCCCGCCCGCGCACGCCGGCGGCGGCGCTGAAACAGCTTCCCCGCGAGGAAATCAAACGCCGCGCAGACGCCCTGCGCGCGTTGGATAAAGAGCTCCGCGCGCAATTTGCCGCTTCGCTGGTGGGAACGGAGCAGGAAGTGTTTATAGAAGAGCACAAACAAGGCCGCCCGCACGGGATTACTTCCAACTTTCAGCAAACGGTGCTGGAGACTGATCAGCCCTGCCGCGGGCTGGTGCGCGTGCGGATTACCGGGGCCGAAGGCGGCCTGTGCCGGGGCGTTTTGTGCTAGGCGGGCTTTTTCCCTTCTAACTGAAAATGCTACAATATAACCAATGCCCCGCCTAGGCAGGAAGTGCCGACATTTCCGCTTTGCAGGTTGGGCGGATTATTGGTATAATATATATATAATTTGTTCCTGATTATTCATTAACAAGTTAGATTCTTTTTAGGCAAGAGTAGATAAAACAATGGTAGCCAAAAAAAATCTGTGTGTACTCATCTTGGCGGCCGGAAAAGGCACCCGGATGAAGTCCCCTCTTCCCAAACCGCTGCATATCGTTTGCGGTCTTCCTATTATCGCACATATTTTGAAGGCGGCCCAAGCCTTGGGCCCGGCCGCGATTGGCATTGTCGTAGGGCACGAAGCACAAACGGTGGTAAACGCCATACAGGCCGGCCTGAGCCAGTGGGGCATTACGGCGCCGGTGGTGTTTGTTCAGCAAACCGAGCTGACCGGATCGGCTTCCGCCGTCAAAGCAGCCATTCCCTTATTGCAGAAATTTGAAACCGTTTTAGTGTTAAACGGCGATACGCCGTTATTAAAAGCGCAGTCCTTGGCGCGGATGACCGAAGTGTTTGAACAAAACGAAGCCGGCGCCCTTGTATTGGGTGTTACGGTGCCCGACCCCAGTGGGTACGGGCGCATCATCCGGGCGGAGGACGGCTCGTTTGAAAATATCGTAGAAGACAGCGACGCCGACGAAGAAACCAAAAAAATCGCCGAAATTAACAGCGGCATGTACGTTTTTAATTCCCACTCGCTGCAAACGGCGCTTACCCAGCTTACGCCGCAGGGCCCGAAACGCGAATACTATTTAACCGATACGCTGGCGTTGATTAAGCAAATGAACCAGCCCGTAGTGGTTTTTGCCGGCCGGGATTACCAGCAGGCGCTGGGCATTAACAGCAAAGCGCAGCTGGCCGAGGCCGAGCAAATCATGCGCGACCGCGTGGCCGCGGAACTGATGGACGAAGGGGTAACCCTCGTGCGCCCGCGGGAAGTGTATATTGATCCGGGCGTCAAAATCGGCACGGATACGCGCATTTGCCCCGGCTGCTATATTTGCGGCAACACGGTCATCGGCAAAAACTGCGAGATAGAGGGCAACGTGTATATCAAGGACTCGGTCATCGGCGACAACGTAACCCTTAAAATGGGCACGTATATTGAAGAATCGCAGGTGGAGGCGTGCTGCCAACTGGGGCCGTATGCGCATTTGCGTCCGAAATCGGTGCTTAAAAAAGGCGCCAAAGTGGGCAATTTTTCAGAAATTAAAAAATCCGTCATCGGGGAAGGTTCCAAAGTAAACCACTTAAGCTATATCGGCGATACCCAAATGGGCGCCGGCGTGAACGTGGGGGCGGGAACCATTACCTGCAATTATGACGGCAAAAACAAACACCAAACGCTTATTGGAGACCATGTGTTTGTAGGGTCTAACGTGAATTTTGTGGCGCCGGTAACGGTGCACGAATATGCAAAAATCGGCGCGGGGTCAACCATCACGAAAGAGGTTCCGGCGGAATCTCTGGCGATAGCCCGTTCGCGTCAGGTCGTTCTGGAAAAAAAAGGTGTAAAGAAAAATGACTAAAAGCGTAAACGGCGATTTAAGAATTTTCTCCGGCAATGCCAACATTGCTCTGGCGCAGAAAATTTGCAGCCACCTCAATATGGAAATGGGAAAACTGCGTGTGGAGCGGTTTGCCGACGGAGAAATTGACGTCCAGATTTTGGAAAGCGTCCGCGCGCACGATTGCTATTTAATCCAGCCCACTTGCCCGCCCGTCAACGAAAACTTGATGGAACTGCTGATCATGATTGACGCCTTTAAACGCGCCAGCGCCGGCAAGATTACGGCCGTAATTCCGTACTTCGGCTATGCCCGCGCCGACCGCAAGGCCTCCCCGCGCGTGCCGATTACGGCCAAGCTGGCCAGCAATCTGATTACCGAAGCCGGTGCCGACCGGATTATGACGGTGGATTTGCACGCGGGGCAGATTCAGGGCTTCTTTGACATTCCGGTAGACCATTTGCGCGCGCGCAAAGTGTTTTTGGATTATTTCAAAGATTTTGACCGGAAAGATTTGGTGGTTATTTCGCCGGATGTGGGCGGCGTGGAACGCGCCCGCAAATTTGCGGCCCGCATGGATGCGGGGCTGGTGATTATTGATAAACGCCGCCCCAAAGCCAACGAAGCGGTGGTCTATAACGTCATCGGCGACGTGAAAGACAAAGTAGCCATTATTTTTGATGACATTGTGGATACGGCCGGTACGCTTACCACCGTAGCCCAGAAAATCAAAGAGCGGGGCGCCCGCGAGATTTATGCGGTTTGCACGCATGGTCTGCTGTCCCGCAACGCGATAGACAAAATTAACCGGTCGGAAATCAAAAAGCTGGTCATTTCGGACTCGCTGCCGATTCGGGACTTGGGGCCGAAGGTGGAAGTGCTGTCGGTGTCGTATTTGCTGGCGGACGCGATTAAACGCAACCACGACGGCCGCTCTATCAGCGATATGTTTAACTAAAACAAAATTTCAAAATTTTCGGATGAAAATTTTTGGAGGAATAAAATGGAAAAAGTAACTATCTCTGCCGCTGCCCGCGAAGGGATTGGCGTCAAAGGGGCTCTTTCTAAAATCAGAGCCGAAAAGAAAATCCCGGCCGTCATTTACGGCGGGCAAAAAGAACCTGTTAGCGTAACCGTAAGCGTAAAAGATTTGGACAAAATCGTAAAAGCCGGTAAAAACACGCTGGTGGAAATGGATTTAAACGGTGCCAAAGAATTGGCCCTGGTAAAAGAAATCCAATACCACGCCGTAACCGACAATCCGATTCACGCCGATTTTCAGCGCGTCAGCATGAAAGACAAAATGGACGTCGTTGTTCCGCTTAAACTGGAAGGAACCCCGGCCGACGTGGCCAACTACGGCGCTATTATTGAACACATCCTGCGCGAAATTGAAGTACGCGCCTTGGTCAGCGCCATTCCGCACGAAATCGTGTTGGATATTACGCCCATGACGATTAACAAAGGCTTGGTAGCCGGCGATATTAAACTGCCCGAAGGGGTGGAACTCATCACGGATGCCGAAGCCCCCGTGGTGCACTTGGCCATTCCGAAAGAAGAAGAAGCTCCTGCTCCTGCGCCGGCCGCTGATGCTGCCGCCGCCCAGCCGGAAAGCTCTTCCACCAAGGGCAAGAAAGACGAAGAAGGCAACCTTACGAAGGACGCCGCTAAGAAATAACGTATGCAATATCTCCTGGCGGGGCTTGGAAATCCCGGAACCGAGTATGAACGCACGCGCCACAACGCCGGATTTATGGTGTTGGACGCCGCCGGACAGAAATGGGGTGCCGAGTGGAAAGCCTGGCAGAACTTGGGAGTATATGCAAAAGTAACGGTGGCGGGGAAAGAGGTCTTTCTTCTGAAACCTTCCACATATATGAATGAATCGGGTCGGGCTGTATCCAGCCTGGCCCGGTTCTATAAAATCCCGCCGCAAAACTGCTTGGTGTGTTTTGACGACGTATCGCTGGCGGTGGGCAAATTGCGCCTGCGCAAGAGCGGCTCGGCCGGCGGGCAGAAAGGAATGAAAAGCGTGATTGAGCAGTTGGGCACGCAGGACATTCCCCGCCTGCGCCTAGGCATTGGGCCCAAACCCGAAAAATTTGATTTGGCCAATTTTGTACTTTCCAAATTTCCCAAGGCCGACCAACCGGCGTTGGAAGACGCCCTTTCGCGGGCGGTGGACGCTTTGGAAATGCTTTTTACGCAAGGTATGGAAAAAGCGATGAATACCTTTAACTGATTGATAAATTTAGAAGAACATCCAAAACCCGGGGACAGACAAACTTTTCCCCGGGTTTTTATTCATAGCCTAGCGTTTCGTGTTGGCTTTGACTCGGTTTTTTTGATACACTTTGTTTGTTCTTTCTTTTTAGCTTGGACGCAGCATCAACTGCAAACAGACCTTTAAATGAATATATACAAGGAGTTTTATTATGGGAAAAGGGTTTACCCTTATTGAATTGCTAGTAGTTGTGCTCATTATCGGTATTTTGGCTGCCGTTGCGCTGCCTCAATATGAAAAATCGGTTGAAAAATCGCGCGCGGCAGAAGCGGTACAGATGCTGCGGTATATGAATCAGCAAAAGCAGCTGTTCATTTTGGCAAACGGGGCGGATGCCGTATATGGGAAAAAGAATGAAGATTTGGGAATAGAGCTGCCGGCCGGGCTAACTTGCTCTTGGACGGGGGAAGAAGAGGTGTGTTGCAACAAGGACTGGTGCTATATAAACACCGGTTTTAGCTGGGGCAGCCGTTGCCCAGTAACGGAGAATGTGATTGCAGCCCGCATGGAAGGGGACGGAAGAGAGTTTGACGGGAATAACTTGGAACGCAAGTATCTGCTGGAATACGAGACGTGTGAAGGTTCAGCTAATACGATTGTATGTTACGAAAGTGACAAATGGTGTAAGCTGTTTAAAGGAAAAGGCAACCCCATTTAAATTTAACCCCGCTTTTAAAGCGGGGTTTTTTATTTATGCATTCGGTTTGTTTAGTTTTACGTGCCACAGGTATTCCGTGTTTCCGTGTGTGCCTTTAATGGGGCTTTCTATTACTTCGCCCGATACGCCGCCGTATTTTTCTTTCAGGTTTTCTTCAAAAAAGTCCTGCACGCGCCGAATGGCAAGCTGTCGGTTTTCTTCCGTTTTCACGATGCCGTGCGGCACCTGTTTGGGCGTCAGCTCAAACTGCGGTTTAATTAAAAACACGATTTCCGCTTCTTTTGCCATTACTTTAAATAACGGCTCCATAATCATCGTTAAGGAAATAAACGAAACATCCACCGCCGCAAACTGCGGGGCTTGGTCAAACAAATCGGCCGTCATATAGCGGGCGTTGGTTTCGGGTTTAAAGTGAAAGTTTTTATAGCGGCGCATTTCGTCTGCCAGCTGGCCTTTGCCCACGTCCACCCCGTACACGTCTTTGGCGCCGGCTTGAATCATACAATCCGAAAATCCGCCCGTGGCTACGCCAATGTCCACACACACTTTTCCTTTCAGGTCTATGTTCCAGGCTTTCAGTGCTCCCGCCAGCTTCAGCCCGCCGCGCGACACATACGGGCAGGATTTTTCTTTTAGCGCAATCACGTCTTCCGGCAGAATCGTGCGGTCGGCGCGCGTATCCACTTCGCCGTTTACCAACACTTCCCCCGCCATAATACTGGCCTGCGCGCGGTTTCGGCTGGGGAAAAAGCCTTTTTCTACCAGCGCCATATCCAAACGCAGTTTTTTATTTGCCATTGGGATCCTCAGCCAGTTCGGTGTCAAACGGCTCGGTTAAGAGTTCGCTTCCTTTTTTCTTTAATTCTTCCACTTTGAATTTGACGGTTTCCAATTTTTGCGACAGCTCTTTGGATAAAGCGACGCCCTCTTCAAACAGCTTTACCGAAGCGTCCAAATCCGTTTGTTCTTCTTCCAATTGGGCCACGATTTCTTCCAGCCGGGCCAGTTGTTTTTCAAAGTTTATTTTGCTTGCCATAATGCCTCACTTTACTTCGGAGCGGATCATACCGTCCTGCACTTGGATAAATACGGTTTCGCCGGGCGCGGTTTGGCCTACGCGGCTGATGACCGAGCCGTCCGCCTTGCGTGTAATGCTGTAGCCGCGTTTGAGCACGGCTTGGGGGCCCAGCGCCTGCAGTTGGTTCCGGGCGAGTTCAAAACGGTGGGTAAAATTAGACAGCTTTTCCTTCCACGCGTTTTCCAGCCGCAGGGATAAATCATCCAATTCCTGTTCTTTGGCTTGAAAAATGGTTTCGGGGTTTTTAAACACGCGGCTGTTTAGGGCCTGGTCAAAGCGGTTGCGGGCGCGCTCGTAGAACAAGCTGACGGATTGAAGCAGGCGTTTTTGCAGCTGGCGGATATACTGCCGGGTATTTTGGGAGTTTTGCACCACCAGCTCCGCCGCGGCGGACGGCGTGGGTGCGCGCAAATCGGCCACGAAATCGGCAATGGTAAAATCCACTTCGTGCCCCACGCAGGAAATCACGGGGATTTTGCTTTTGTAAATGGCGCGGGCCACGATTTCTTCGTTAAACGCCCACAAATCTTCCATGCTGCCGCCGCCGCGGCCCACGAGCAATACGTCCGGGGCCGGTTTGAAGCGGTTTAAATCGGCAATGGCTTGGGCGATTTGGCCGGCGGCTTCTTCGCCCTGCACGAGCACCGGCGCAATGATGATTTCCAAATGCGGGCTGCGCCGTTTTAAGACGGATAAAATATCCCGCACCGCCGCCCCGGTGGGCGAGGTAACTACGCCAATGCGTTGGGGATAAGCCGGAATTTCTTTTTTGTGCTCGGGGGCGAACAGGCCCTCGGCTTCCAGCTTCTTTTTTAATTTTTCAAATTCCAAAAACAGGTTGCCTTTGGCCAAGGCTTCGGCCGTTTTTACCACAATTTGGTACCGCCCTTGCTTGGCATAGCAGGACAGGCTGCCCCACACGCGCACCTGCACGCCTTCCTGCAGTTCAAAGCCGTATTTGCGGGCGTCCCATTTAAACATCACGGCGGATAAAAGCGATTCGCGGTCTTTGAGGTCAAAATAAATGTGCCCGCTGGCGGCCTCGCGCAGGCTGCTTACTTCGCCTTCCACAAACACGTCGCGGAACACCCCTTCCATCATTTGCTTGAGGGCCAGCGTAATGGCGGTAACGGTAAATACCTGCCCGCGGAAAGGCGCTTCGGGTTCCATTTATTCTCCTTTGATTTTTTTCAGGCGTTCTATAATAGCGGCTTCTTTGCCCAGCACGCCGGGCTTAAAAAACTGCATGGGTGAAGGCATATAGAGCTGTTTTACATAATGGTTGGGAAAATCGTGCGCGTATTTG
This sequence comes from Elusimicrobium sp. An273, assembly GCF_002159705.1. NCBI lineage: Bacteria > Pseudomonadati > Elusimicrobiota > Elusimicrobia > Elusimicrobiales > Elusimicrobiaceae > Candidatus Avelusimicrobium > Candidatus Avelusimicrobium gallicola. The sequence continues at coordinate 467,691 of NZ_NFJD01000001.1, read as the reverse complement.
TAGCCGCGGTTCTTGCCGCCGGAGCGCAGGTGGTCGGGCACGGGGCGGTATTTGCCCTCGCGCACTTCTGTAAGGGCGGCGTCCACCGCGAGGTAGGCCGAATTACTTTTAGGGCAGCAGGCCACGTAAATGGCGGCGTGCGCCAAGGGGATGCGCACCTCGGGCATGCCCAACTCTTCCGCGGCGGCAAACGCCGCTTGGGCAATCATAATGGCGTACGGTTCGGCCAAGCCCACGTCTTCGCAGGCGCAAATTAAAATGCGCCGGGCGATAAAGCGCGGGTCTTCCCCGCTTTCCAGCATCCGCGCCAGCCAGTAGACGGCGGCGTCCGGGTCGGAGCCGCGCATGGATTTAATAAAGGCGGAAATAATGTCGTAATGTTCGTCGCCTTTTTTGTCGTAGTTTAAATGGCGGCGCTGGATGCATTCTTTGGCAATGTCCAGATCAATGTGCTTCAGGCCGTCTTGTGCGGGGGGCGTGGTTACAAACGCCAGTTCCGCGGCGTTTAGCATTTTGCGCGAATCGCCGTTGGCCTGCGTGATAAAATAGTCGGCCGCGTCCGCTGCGATTTGGGCTTTTTCTTTTTCGGCGGCACGGTTTAAAATTTTAAGCAAATCCTTTTCCCCAAGCGCCTTAAATTCAAACACGGAAAACCGCGACAGCAAGGCCGTGTTGATATAGAAGTATGGGTTTTCGGTGGTAATGCCGATGAGGATGATGTCGCCCCGTTCCACGGACGGCAGCAAGACGTCCTGCTGGGTTTTATTAAAGTGGTGGATTTCATCCAGAATGACCAGCGTTCGCTTTTGGTCAAACGTAGGCGTGCGGGCGCGTTCACGGGCTTCGGCCAGCACTTTTTTAATGTCGGCCACGCCGGCGGCCGCCGCGTTGAGTTCCACCGTATAGGCTTGCGTGCGCGAAGCGATATAGCGCGCCGTGGCCGTTTTGCCGCAGCCGGGCGGGCCAAAAAACACGGCCGATTTAATCATATCCGCTTCCAGCAGGCGGCGCAGCATTTTGCCCGGGCCCAGCAGGTGCGGCTGTCCGGCAAAATCTTCCAATCGTTTCGGCGCTTGGCGCGCGGCCAGCGGGATGTTTTCCTGTTCGTCGGGTGTCATTTGCGGGTATTGTCCAAAGAAGATTTTAATTTCACAATCAAATCGTCCACGCGGGATTCTTCTTCCTTGCGCTTGCCGCCTTCGTTTTGGCTTTGCAAATAGGCCTGCGCGGCAAAATGCAGGGCGGCCAAGAGCGCTTGCTTTAACGTGTCAATTTCGCCCTCTTCCTGCAGCTGAAGCATATACTTTTCCACCGAAGCGGCCAGATCGGTCAGTTCCACCATGCCCAATTCGGACGCTTCTATATCCAGCGGAATCCGCTTGATTTCCACTTGTACAATATCTTTGGCCATATTGGTATTGTAACTTTTTTGCCGGGGGTTGTGCATTTTTAGGGGCGGCCCGCACAAAAAGTGGCAAAAAAGCCCAAAAAATGGGAAAAATCCCCTATACGGGCGCCTAAAAATACTATAATTAAAATATATGACTATCCAAGAATTTAAATCCGCTTGTTCCACTATTGAACAGGAATACAAAGCCAAAATCGGCCAAGCCGCCGATTTGGCCGCCGTGGAAGAATTGCGCGTAGCCGCCTTGGGGCGCAAAGGCGCGCTGACGGAACTTTTAAAAGGACTGAAAGATTTTTCCATAGAAGAAAAGAAAGAAGCCGGCCCGCTGGGCAACGCATTAAAAGCCGCGCTGACGGCCGCGTTTGACGAAAAAACCGAATTTTTTGCCGCCAAAGAAATTAACGATGAATTAAACAAAGTAAATCTGGACTTGACCCTTCCCGGCTACCCCGTGGCCAAAGGGCACCGCCACCCGCTTTCCGTGGCGCAAGACCGGATGACGGACATTCTCTCCCGCCTGGGGTTTGAATGGGCGGAAGGGCCGTGGGTGGAAGACGAAAAACACAATTTTGATTTGCTCAACATTCCTCTTCACCACCCCGCGCGCGACGCGCAGGATACGTTTTTTGTGGACGGCAAAATGCCGCTTGTGCTTCGCACGCACACTTCCAACGTGCAAAGCCGGTATATGGAAAAACACAAACCGCCGCTTCGCATTATGGCGCCCGGCCGCGTGTTCAGAAACGACAGCTTGGACGCTACCCACAGCCCCGTGTTCCACCAAATTGAAGGACTGTATGTGGACAAGCACGTCAGCCTGGCGGATTTAAAAAGCGATTTGACCGCATTTATGAAAGGGCTCTTTGGCAACAAGGCCGAAATTCGTTTCCGCCCGTCGTTCTTCCCGTTTACGGAGCCCAGCGTGGAAGTAGACGTAAAATGCGTATTCTGCCAAGGAAAAGGCTGCAACGTATGCAAAGGAAACGGCTGGATTGAAATGCTGGGCGCGGGGGTTGTGCACCCCAACGTGCTTAGAAACTGCGGCATTGATCCCGAGGTCTACAGCGGCTACGCCTTTGGTATGGGCGTGGAACGCCTGGCGATGATGATGCTGAACATCAAAGACATCCGCACGTTCTATGAAAACGATTTGCGCGTGCTGAAACAATTTTAAGGATTTTTAAAATGAAGATACTTTATTCGTGGCTGAAAGATTTTATAGACCTGGATTTAACTCCCGAAGAACTGTCTAAAAAACTGACCGACGTCGGCATTGAAGTGGCCTCCGTGGAAACCACGGGCGCGGATTTTGAGGGCGTTTTTGTAGCCCAAATTATCAAAATTGAAGACCACCCCAACTCCGACCACCTGCACCTGGTAACGCTGGACTTGGGCAGCGGGAAAACCCAGCGCGTCGTGTGCGGGGCGCCGAACGTGGCGGTAGGGCAGAAAGTGCCGCTGGCCCGCGTAGGGGCGCGGCTTGGCAAAAACGTACTCAAGCCGGCGGTTATCCGCGGGGTGGAATCGGAAGGGATGATTTGCTCGTCCGACGAACTGGGCCTGACGCAAACCCGTGCCCGCGGGATTATGGTGCTGGATGAAAATCTGCCGCTGGGGACGGACGTGTCCTCTTTGTACGGAAAGCCGGATTCGTTGTTTGATTTGGAAATCACGTCCAACCGGCCGGACTTGCTTTCCCACTTGGGCGTGGCGCGGGAATTGGGGGTGCTTCTTAATAAGCCTGTCAAGCTGCCCGCGGTAAAAGCCGTAAAAGGCGAAGGAAAAGCTCTGGAAGTGGAAATTCAAAACGCCGAAGGCTGCCCGCGCTATACGGGGCGCATTATCCGCGGCGTGAAAAACACCCAGTCGCCCGAATGGATGAAACAGCGCCTGGCCGCCATGGGCCTCAACCCCAAAAACGCGCTGGTGGACGTGACCAACTACGTGATGTTTGAGCTGGGGCACCCGTTGCACGCGTTTGATTTGCGCGAGGTGGAAGGCGGCAAAATCATCGTGCGAAACGCCCAGGAAGGCGAAAAATTTACGCTCTTGGGCGGGCGGGAACTTACGCTAAACGCCAACTGCCTGATGATTGCCGATGCTCACAAAGCCACCGCTTTGGCCGGCATTATGGGCGGGCTCAACAGCGGCATTAAAGACGATACGCAGGATATTTTTATAGAAGCCGCCTATTTCAATCCGCCGACGGTAAACAAAACTGTCAAAAAGTTTGCCGTCTCGTCCGATTCCTCCCAACGTTTTGAACGCGGAACGGACATTGAAGGCGTTACGCTGGCCATGCAGCGCGCGACGGATTTGTTTTTGGAACTGTGCGGCGGGTCGGCCTCGGAAGTGGTGGACGTGTATCCCTCCCGCTACGAAAGCCCGACCGTTGTGTTTACCCCGGCGGAAATCAACGCCATTTTAGGGGCGCAGATTCCGGAAGAAAAACTGAAAGAAATTTTCGGCCGCTTGGCCGCCGAATTCCACGCGGACGGGGAAAAGTGGACGTTCAAAGCTCCCACCCATCGCCGCGATTTAAACCACAAATGGGATCTGGCCGAAGAAGCCGCCCGCTTTGCCGGCTACGATATGATTCCGGTGTCGGAAACCAAGGCCAGCTTGGCGTTTGCCGATAATCCCAAAGGCATTGACTTGGGCAAAAAATACGCCCGCGCGCTGATTGGGGCGGGTTTCTGCGAATGCAAGAATATAGACTTTTTGGGAGAAAAGGAACTCAAGGCGTTTGGCGTTGAACCCAAAAACTGCATTAAAATCAAAAACGCGCTGGCACAGGGGTGGGATTACCTGCGCCCGACGCTGCTGCCTTCGCTTTTAAAGAATGTGGAAAGCAATTTGCGCTTTGGAAACCGCAATTTGGCCCTGTTTGAAACGACCAAAACGTTCCAATCTATCAAAGGTTTCCCGGTGGAAGGCTACGCCGTGGCCGGCGTGCTGACGGGCTCGCTGGAGCAAGAAAAGTTCTTTGGCGGAGCGGAAAAACCGGTGGATTTTTACTGGTTAAAAGGACTTCTTCAGGCGCTTTTGGCGGATGTGGAAGGGGTTGCGTTTCTTCCGTCTAAAACGGCGCCGGTGTATATGCACCCCAAAATTTGCATGGACATCTTGTTAAACGGCAAGGTAATCGGCGTGTTTGGCAAAGTGCACCCGCTGACGCTTAAAGCGTTTGATATTAAAACGCAGGACGTATGGGCGTTTGAATTTGCCACCAAGCTAATTGAAAAAGCCTTCTCGGCGCAGGATTTTAAACCGGCCAAAGAGGTGGCGGTGTTTCCACCGTCTTTGCGCGACTTGTCCGTCGTGCTGGATGAAAGCGTTTCCTACGCAAGTATTACGAGCGCCTTGGACAAAACGCCCTTGGACGTGCAGCTGGAATATCATTTAATTGACCTCTACCAAGGTGAGCATTTGCCCGCCGGCAAAAAGAGCGTTACGTTTTCGCTGGCGTTTTCCAACCCGCAGCGCACGCTGAAGGACAAGGAAACGGACGAAGCGTTTAACCGCATTGTGCAGCAACTGCGCGAGCAGGTAGGGGCGGAACTCAGGTAATATGCAGGAAAAACTGAAACAGCTGGAGCTTTTGGTATCGCAGGTGCTCGCCCGGCAGAAAGAACTGCAGGGCGAGAACACCGCGCTGAAAGCCAAACTGCGCAGTTTGGAAGACGGCGTAGAAAAGCTGAAAGCCGTGGAGAGCGAACTGAAAGACGTAAAAGAATGGAAACGCAACACGCAAACGGCTCTCAAACGGCTGGCCGCCCGGCTGGATAAGGAAATTGCAAAAGCGCAGGAAGAAGAAAAGAAAATCGTCTAGCGGTTTTTGTTTTGCAGGAACAATAAAACCCGAAACACTTTTGTTTCGAGTTTTTAATATGTTTCAAACCGCTTTTTAGGCCGCGGGCGCCATGGCGGCTTTTACGTCCGCCCCCATGGGGGTAGGCATCCCCGAACTGTTGACGCACACCAACGTGGTTTTGCCTTTGGTGCAGAGGCGTCCGTTTTGGTTGGTGATGATGTTTTCAAACACGATTTTAATGTCGGACACTTCCAACACCCGGGTGGAAACGTCAATCACGTCGCCGTAGCGAACGGGGAATTTGTATTCCACTTCCTGCCGCGCCACGACGAAATACAGCCCGCGCTGCATCAGCGCCGGCACGGAGAAGCCTTTTTCGGCCATATACAGGGTGCGGGCTTCTTCAAAAAATTTTAAATAATTGGCGTAATATACCACACCGCCGCAGTCGGTATCGTGGTAAAAGATGGTTTTTTGCATATTATTCTCCGATAATTTTAATTAAAATCCGTTTGTTGCGCTGTCCGTCAAATTCCCCGTAAAAAATGGTTTCCCACGGGCCAAAGTCCAGGTGCCCTTTGGTCACAGCCACCACCACTTCGCGCCCCAGCAGGGTGCGTTTTAAATGGGCGTCGCCGTTGTCCTCGCCGGTCAGGTTATGCTGGTATTTATCCACGCCGTACGGCGCCAGTTGCTCGGCCCAGCGCAAAAAATCGGCATGCAGGCCGCGTTCGTTGTCGTTAATAAATACGCTGGAAGTGATGTGCATGGAGTTGACCAAGCATAACCCTTCCTGAATGCCGCTTTTTTCCAGGGCTTCTTCCACCTGGGGGGTGATGTTGACGATTTGGTACCGTTTTTCGGTGCAAACGGTTAGATATTGCGTATAAGATTTCATATAATAAATTATACTTGATATAAAAGGTGGAAAGCACCGTTTGATTTGTTACAATAAGCGTATGAAAAAAGAAGAATTAATGAAATTGTTGCGAAATCCGGCCAAATACCGCAAGGATAAAAAGGCCGCTCAGCCGCAGCAAACCAAACCGCAGCAAGAGCCTGCCCGCAAGCTGCAGGATAAACTGCTGTGGGGGGTAGGTTTGGGCGTGGCGGCGCTGGTGGCGGTTACGCTTTTGGTAATCAGCTCGGCCCAAAACCGGGCGGATAATTTAACAGCGGCGCTGGATCCCGAGCAAGTGAAAGGCTTGTCTGTCGCCGAAACGGAATTTAACCCTAACACCGGGGTTACCTATATTCAGGTAAGCGAAGGGCAAGACCGCAACGTAGCCGTCAGCAACTTGGGTACCACCCTGCCCATTATCAGTCGGTTTAACTATCGCTCTTTTACGCCGGATAATTACGAAGTTATCGGCGCCGCTCCCTGGGCGCTGACCACCAACTTCTCTTCCAACATTTCCGACCCCGATTTAATGCGCTATTTGCTTTCCAACGATACGATGATTCAAGCCTTTTTGGCTCGCCCGGACGTGGCACCTTTGCTGGAGGATCCGCAATTACTGCTTGCTTTTACGAAGGACAATGCCGCCATGGAAGAATTTTTTGACAGCGACACCGTCAAACAAGTACTGGCAAACGAAAAAATGGTGCGCGGAGTGGCGGGCAGCCGTTTTATGAGCTATTTACTCATCAGCAAAGCCGTTAAATACTTCCGCGACCGGCCGCAGGAGGCCGCCGCGGCCATTGCCGCCAACCCGTACTTAAAAGAAGTCCAGCAAAACCCCCATGTGCAGGCGGCCGTGCGCGAAAACCCGTATTTAAAGAAAATCGCCAACATTATTTTAGGCCCTGCGGCGGCCCCCGCCAAAACGACGGGAAAGCCTGCCGCCGCCGGCAAAACCGCCGCCAAGAAAAAATAGAGTTGTGCGTTCGGCGGAAAATTTGTTATAATTTTAGTGTTGAAGGTAAACTGATTTTGCGGGCGTGGTTCAATGGTAGAACGCGACCTTGCCAAGGTTGAGACGAGAGTTCGATTCTCTTCGCCCGCTCCATTTAAAAACCCGGAACAATGTTCCGGGTTTTTTATTGGAATAATTTCTTTGCCGTTTCGGATAAGTCATCCAGGTTGTATTTACAGGGAATACTTTCCTCTTTTAAGTAGCGTATGCCCCACAAATTAAGCGCTTTGATAATAGGGATCATCGTTTTGCCGCGGGCCGAGAGGGAATACTCCGTTTTGGGCGGTACGACAGGGTAGAGCTTGCGCACAATCATGCCGTCGGCCTCCAATTCCTTCAGTTGCTGGATCAGCATTTTGGGCGTAGCCTGCGAAACCAATTTTTGCAGTTCGCTGTAGCGCAGCTTCCGGCCGATTAAATATCCTAAAATAATTCCTTTGTATTTCCCGCCGATAATGTCCATGGTGGCTTCCAGCGGGCACTTATATTCTTGCTTTTTCTTTTTCATAGAGGAAGTCCTTTTATACGCCTTATTATACAAAAAAGTAAGTATTGTACAAAAAAGTACATTCTTGCTAAAACTGCACAAAATACCTATTATAAAAGCAGGAGGAAAGCCTATGAAAATAACGCAAATCCGCAATGCTACCCTGTGGATAGAATACCCTAACGTAAAATTTTTGGTGGATCCTTGGCTGGGGCCCAAGGAATATATGCCCGGTTTTGAAGGAGCCATCCATCCGGAAATCCGCCAGCCCCGCACGGATCTTCCGTTCCCGGCGCAGACGGTTGCACAGGCGGACGCCGTGATTTTAACGCACGTCCACCCGGATCATTGGGACGCGTATGCAGAAGAAGCCCTGCCAAAAGATATTCCCTTTTTTGTCCAGTCCGAAGCAGACCAGAAGTATGTGGCCGGTAAAGGATTTACGCGCGTGAGCGTATTAAGCGAGGGGGGAACGTTGTTCCGGGGCGTTACATTGCATAAAACGCGCGGCCAACACGGGGAAAGAACCAAAGTGGAACCTGCGTGCCGGCAGCTGGGCATGCCGTATGACGCAATGGGCGTTGTGATGAAAGCCGAAGGCGAGAAAACCCTGTATTTGGCGGGAGACACAATTTTCTGCGAAGAAGTACAGCAAGCCCTGCACACCTACCGGCCGGAGGTGGTGATAGTCAATGCCTGTGCGGCGCGCGTAGCCAGCGGCGACCGCCTGATTATGGACGAACAGGATGTGGAGCAAACCTCCTTAGCCGCGCCGCAAGCGGTGATTGTGGCCAGCCATATGGACGAAGTCAGCCATGCGTCCGTTACGCGGGCGCAGCTGGCGGCGTTTGCCCGGCAGCACCGTTTGGACAAACTGCTTATTCCGGCCGATGGAGAAACCTTGATTTTCTAAACGCTTGGCACAGTTTGTAACCGCCTTTCCTTCGGGGAAGGCGGTTTTTTATGTGAAGACCCAGAAAAAAGATAGGTCTAAATTCCGCTTGAAATAGGCCCAAAGACCCTCGTAAAACTGCGGCGAAAAAGAGATACTAAAGTAAGAGGTAATTATGAAAAACATTCTTTTTATTTTGATCGCTTGTTTGATGGTTTCGGTGGTAAACGCGGCGCCGACGCGGGATGCTCGCCAGGAACGCCGTCAGCAATTGGTGCACGAATACCTGACCCGTGCCCTTTCTTCTGCCGATTTGAATAAAGAAAATGAATTTGGCGATACGCCTGTTTTTACGGCAGCCCAGAACGGGGACGTAAGCGCGATTTTGCGCTATGGTAAACGCGCGGCCAACGGTTCTTTCCTGCTGCGCACCGGCAAAAACGGGAACAATGTTTTTCATGTGGCGCGCAACGCCCAAACATTTCAGGCCTTGGCCCGCGTACTGCGCGATTTCTATCCCGGCGATTATAAAATCAAAATCCGCCAAATGATGAACCAGCGCAATCAGCTGGGCGAGACGCCGGTTCAGGCTCAGATTAATTACGGCCGCGCCGATACCTTCCGCATTGCTTTTCCGTATACGGATATGTACGACAAAATGATGACGGTAAAAACCAAATTAAACAAAGGCGGTTTAATTGCCGAAGTGGCCAAAACGGAAGCTGCTGTGGTGGTGGAAATGAGCAAAGACGCCAGCGGCCGCACTATTGCCCAAGCGGCGCGGGATAATGCCTCCGCCCCCGGTATGGCGCAAGTGATTGCTTTCTTCCAAAATAACGCGCCCTATTTATAAAACCGATTTCATCCCCCCCACACCTCCGGTACCCCTCCGGAGGTGTTCCTTTTTTATATGGCTTTGTCTTTCCGGGGAACAGCCGTATGTGCGGCAAATTTGCCAACAACTCACAGGCAAATCCGCGCCGGACGGTTTGCGCGGCGAAAATAGGGTTTCGTACGAATTTTCGGATGCGCTTTAGCTGAAGAATTTAATGGAGTTGGGCAAAATCACGTCTTCCATCACGCTTAAGGCAAACGAATCGGTCATCCCGGCGATATAATCGGCGATGGCCGTGTCTATCTGGGCGGGATCTTGGTGGTAGACCTTGGTCATGGACTTCATGTAATTGGCAAAGCTTTTGGCGGTGTTTTTGCCTTCCTTGGCATAAGCTTCGTAATCAAAGCCGTAGCGGTTAAAAATGGTGCGGAAGTAGTCAAACAAATCGCGGATACATTTGTCTATGGTTTCCTTGCGCTGGCGCATTTGCTCGTTGTGGTAGATGCGTTCGTAGTTGAATGTGCGCAGCTGGGAGAGTAGGGCAAACTTGTCGTCCGAAAATCCGATAAAATCCTTATCCTTGGAATGATTGATTAAATCCAAGGTAAGGGTGTTGATAATTTCCCCGTTGGAGGTGCCGATTTCTTCCCGCACGTTTTTGGGGATGTCGTTGGTCGTAATCAAATCGGCTTTAATGGCGTCTTCAATATCCCGGCCCAAGTAGGCGATTTTGTCCGACAGGCGCACAATGCAGCCCTCATAGGTGGAAGGCATTTGGTTGCGGCCGGTAATTTTTTCCAAATCGTTGGGCTTGTCCGCGGGGCGGAGTTTATTGTTGGCAAAATCTTCCCCGCAGTGGCAGATGATGCCGTCTTTGACGGCAAACGTTAAATTCAATCCTTCCCCGTAGTTGGCCAGATGTTCCACCACCCGGTAGCTGTTGAGCTCGTGCAGAAAACGTTTGGGGCGGATGCAGGCGTCAATCGCGCGTTCCCCTTCGTGCCCGAAGGGCGCATGCCCGATATCGTGCCCCAGCCCGATGGCATAGGCCATATCTTCGCTCAGTTCCCAGTTCCCGCTTTTGTTTAAGCCGCGGCAAATGGTGGCGGCGATAGTGGCCACGTGCAGCACGTGTTCGATGCGGGTGCAGATGTGGTCGTTGTTGGGCGCAAAGAAGACCTGCGTTTTGTGTTTCAGGCGTCGAAACGGGAGCGAATGAATGATTTTGGTCTGGTCGCGGAAATACTCATCGCGCAAGTCGGGCGTATGGGCATGGGTGCGGGCCAAATAAATTTCATTGGGGAACGGATTTTTTATCATAAAATTATGATACCATAATATAGAAGGCAGATAGAAGACAGACAGGAGAAAATATGCTGACCCCCGCCGTATATGCCGGAAGTTTTGACCCCGTTACCAACGGACATATGGATATTATCCGCCGCGCACGGGACGTGTTTGGCGCCGTGATTGTGCTGGTGATGCCCAATGCCTGCAAGCGGCCGCTTTTTACGGCGCAAGAACGGGTGGAACTGCTGCGCCAAGCCCTGCAAGGGGAGGAAAACGTCCGGGTGGAGGCGACCGAGGGGTTGCTGACGGACTATTTAAAAAAGAACGGGCTGAAAGTATTGGTGCGCGGCCTGCGCGGCGAAGGGGATTTGGAGCATGAGTTGGTAAACGCCTTTTACAATAAACAATTTTACGCCTCGGCGGAGACCGTCTTTTTGCCCGGCCGGCCCGAATATGCGTTTTTAAGTTCCTCGGCGGTGCGGGAAGCTTTTTCCTACGGGGCGGACGTAAGTGCGCTGGTGCCGCCCGGGGTGGCGGAGGCCCTGCAGCGGAAAAAACGATTTTAAGTTTTGAAAGCCCCGGTTTTGGCCGGGGCTTTTTTATGCTCCGACGGCAGCTAACCCAAAAGGCCTAAAGCAAAAATAGGTCTTTTATTCGGTTGAGGGGGGATAGATAAGTTTATTATAATATCTGTGGAGAAGGATAAAAGGAGTTTGTGAATGTACTGCAGCAATCATACCCAATTTGCGTGCCAGTGCTTGCCCCAGCGGCTCAAGCCGCAGACGGCGGCATCCGTTGCCGTTTTCCCTTTTCCGTTTGCTTCCCGTTTTTCCCAGATTTTCAGAAATATTCAAGCCGTTTCCTATTCTATTTATTTGCAGTGTCTGTCAGTCCCAGTTTTACATAGGGCCAAAAACCGAAAAAATATAGGTCTTTTGGCCCTATTTTTTTGTCGTTATTTAACTCATAATTAAAGGAGAGAGCAAAGAGGAATCTTCTATGAACAAAATACTAGCAGCCATTTTAAGCATCAGTCTGTTGGTCAGCAGCGTTACTCCGTCGCTGGCCCAGCTCGTTCCGGCCGGCCGGCAAGTAGTTAAGGGCTTAACGCAAAGCGGAGCAAAAAGCGCCGCTGTTACCGCGGGGAAAGCCCTGCCCGGCAAATTGGTGCAGAAGGGAGTCTCGGCTGCCGCGGCCCATGCGGCGGCGGTTCCCGTTTCTTCGGCTGCTAAATCCGCTTTTCCGTCTGTTTCCGTTGCATCTCCTCTTCCCTCTTATGATGTCTCTCAGCTGCGCCTTAATGTAGACCGCTCGGTTCGGCAGCAATTAACCGTCAGCGGCAAAGAGATCCGGGCCTTGGTTGCGGCCGGCCAAACAGACGGGCTGGCCAGCCGTATTTTAAGCTACCCCAAACCGTCTTTCCGGGAAGGACTCCTTCGCAATGAATTTGTAACCGTTGCTTTAAAAGGCGGGGCGGACAAAGCCCAAGTGGCCCAAGCCGTACAATTTTACCGCACGGATTTAGCCAACAACGGCGGCGCTTTTGCCCAGCTGCCCCAAGCGGATTTAAACACCTTGCTGAAAATTGCCCGCACCCCGGAACATCCCTCTTACCAAATCGTCAGCCAAAGCCAGCAGGCGCTGTCTTCTGCGGCGGCGTTAGGGCTTTTAGGCGGAGCGGAGGACGGGGCGAGCCTGTTGGCTTTTTATAAACAAGCTTCCTCTTCCGTTTTTAAAGACGCGGCGCAGCGCATTGCCGCCCGCGGATTGCTGCGCCAAGGGGCCTATAAAGAACTGCAGGAATTGGCCGCGTTGGTCAAAGCGCAAGGCCCGTTTTGGAAAGATGTAGCCGCCCGTGCCCACGAAAAAGGAGTACAGATTTCCGTGGCGGACGGAGCCGTTGCCCCCAGTGCGGAAGACGACGCTTTAGCCGTTTTCCTGCGGGCCGGCTGCCAGCCCAACGCCCTCAATGCCAAAGCTTCTTCCGAAGCGACGGATAAATGGCTTTCGCTGGGTACGCCGGCAGAAACGGCTTCCGCTCAAAAGGCCGCCGCGCCGGAGCCAATGGCGGCGTTGGATATTTCCCTGCCGCAAGTTGCACTGCCCGCAGCCGATTTAAATGTTTCGCCCATTACCCTGCCCGGCGGTACGGCGGCAGCCGAACAACCCGCCCCGGCTCCCACTCAAGTACAGCAAAAAACGGTACAATTCTTTGCCAAAAGCACGCCTTCCTCTTCCTCTGGCACCTTATACAGCGGGCTGCCCGTATTTGAAGCCGGCAAACTGTTTAAAAAAGCCGCTTCTTGGCTGCGCGGCAAATGGGGGAAAAAGGAGCCGGCTCTGCCCAGTGCCCCGCACGAAGAGCCCGGCCTGCATGACGATTCCGAAATTCACGAAGTATTCAGCAATTTGCGCTCTCCGGAAGCGCCGGCCTCGGCCGATGAGGTCATGGGCGCCAATGAAACGGGATTTATCCCGGTATCTGAAAAAGGGTTTAAGCTGACGCTGGTTGATGAACAGGGCGTAGAAAAAATCCTGCCGGTCAATTTGGAAATCAGCAACCGCTTCCGTGTAAAAGGGTACAACCGCATTGCTTTTGCGGCCCATTCGGATTTCAAACACGGCTATGTGGCGGAGCTGCGCAACCAAGAGCAGGAACCCCTGCGCATGGCGCATTTCTATATGCGCTTGCAGCGCAACCAAGTAGGCGCTTTGGCGGATTTAATTCAAGCGACTGGAATTGAAAAATTCAATCTGAAACTGGAAAGTACGCCGGACGTGGTGTACAAGTCGGTTAAGCTTCCCGTCTATGATTTCTTAAGCGGCAAAGAGCTTCCCTTGGAAGTGGAAATGCCGGTAAAAGCCTATGTGGAAAATGCCAAAATGGTGGTGATGGAGAACGGCGCCTTGGGCCTGCTTAAACCGGGTGCCACACAGCCGACGGCCTTGAAAGGCTTTTATGTGCGCCTGCCCAAAAATCAAATTGCCAATTTTGTAGAAGTACTGCGTTTTAGCCCGACCTCTTTTAATGTGTCGGTGCATCCGACCCGCAACCGTGCCGACCTGATTATGCGGGATGCTTCGCTGACCAACGTTAGCCTCGGCAAAACCATGGGGCCGATGGTCAACGGCTCTTTGGGGATGGAAGTAAGCGCGGCAAACAGCATGATGTTTACGATTAACTACATTTTGCCGGGCTTGGCTTCTTTGCTGACTCCTGTTTTAAAGAAATACGGGGAAAAGAAACTGATGGTGCTTTCGTTGGCGATGTCCTCCGCGGCGGGGGTGTTGGCCAGTGCCGGCGGTTTCTACGGTTTTGTAGAAGGACTGACGCTGGGGCCGGTTTCCAAAGGGCTGTTCATTACGGCCTTGTTTTTGATGAGCGGTTCGAGCATTTTAAAACAGCTGGTTTCCAACATGCTCATCCGCGCCAACCGCGGCGAAGTGATTTTAAATGACGCCAAGGAAGCGGTCAAAGCCTCCGAAACGGAATTCACGGCCGAACAAAAACACGGTTTTGCTCAAATGGGACTGCGGTTAAAAGAATTCTTTACCAAGAAGTCCGAAGTCAGTTTAAAAGACGTTGTGCTGTACAACTTGAGCTTCGTTTATAAAAACGTGGGTACGTTGGCCTTCTTGGCTTCGCCGTACTTAATTAACCACGGAATCCTGCTGGCGACCGGGGTGGATTTGGGAATTGACTACTCCATCAGCTTCCCGATTTATGCGGTATACAGCGGGGTGGTGGCCTGGAAAGTGTGGCGCGCCAAACTGCGCGACGCGTATTCCGCCAAGAATTTGGAACAGAGCAAAAAGAATTTGGAATTGGCCCTGCATTCGGGCGCAAAAGCCTTGGCCGGCGTCAAAGGCAAAATTTCGTCTACGCAAATTGACGACGCCGCCCGCGCCTTTAAAGACGCGCTGGACGCGTTGGTCTTTGCCGACGTGAAATTAAATCCGGGCCAGAAAAAAGCCGATTTGTACGCCAAAGAAAAGAAAAACTTCCTGCAAAAATTAGAAAACAAACTTTCCAATGAATATGCCATGGATCCGGCCCGCGTCAAAGAAATTACCGGGCAGATTAAACATTCCTTGGCGGTGCAGGAAAATACGCTGGGCAACATCTTAAAAATGTTAAAAGCGCCGGGCGTGCTGGCCTTGTCCTCCGCCATGACGCTTGCCACGGTGCACGAGTTCGTCATCTCCAGCTCGTTCGCCAGCGTGATGAAGCAATTAATTAACCAGGGCGAACTGGCCAACTTCCTGATTGCGTGCTCGCTGTATGTACCGCTGATTGCCGGCCGTTTGGGCGGCAATATCATCAGCCGCCGGATCAGTGCAGACAGCATGTACATCTTCTGCTCGGCGCTCTCTGCCTTGGGCACGCTGGTCATGGCCACGGCCGGGGACAGCGTGGCGCAGATGATCACGGGCGCAGCGGTAGCCAGCTTTGGGGTGGGAAACTTCTTTACCCAAATGTATGATTACATTATGAATAAATATCCGAAGCAGAACCGCGAGCTCTCCTCTATTCTGGCGCTGACGATGGCGCTGGGCGGGTTAGGCGCTATTCCGGCCGGCTATTTGGCCTCGATGACCGGGTTTGACGCGTCCTCCCTGTTGTATGCGGGGGCGGCGTTGGGGGCCAGCTTGGTGCTGACGCCGGGCATGACGAAAAACTCCACGATCGTAAAAGAGTTGAAGTACGAAGCGAAACGGTTGTGGAAGGGCGTAAAGAAACTTTTTAAACGCGGCGGCAAGAACCCTCCCGCGGGGAATTTGGACGATGCCGCCCCGGCCCAGTAAAAAATACATTCCATTTAAAAAGCCCCGGTTACGGCCGGGGCTTTTTTATGCATAACTAAAAAGAAAAGGATATCTGCAGGGGCGTTACGAACGGGGAAATTAGCGGTTGAATAATTTTCGCAGCAGTTTATCGTAGTGGGACTGCGGAATTTGCATGCCGGGCGTGCTGTTGCGCCCGCCCTGCGGGCCGTGATAATCCGATCCGGCCGTGGCCAACAGGCCGTATTTGCGGGCGATGGCCAGCAAGTCTTGGCGCATCGTAAAAGTATGGGCGGGATAAAAGACTTCCACCCCGTCCAACCCGGCTTCCGTCCAGGCGGGGAAGTTCCAATGCTCGGCTACAATGCCGGGATGTGCAATGACGGCTATGCCGCCCGCCCGCTTGATGTGCTGAATGGCTTCAATGGCCGTCACGCCGGCCGAAGGCACATAGCCCGGCTGGCCCGGCACCAGGTATTTACGGAAACCTTCTTGGCGGGAAGATACGATTTTTTTGGCTTTTAAGGCGTCCGCCACGTGCGCGCGGGAAACGGTATTGGGCGCGCGGGAAAAAACATCCTGCTCGGTAATATCCACTCCCGCCTGCTGCAGCTGGCGGATGATTTGGCGGATGCGCTCTTGGCGGTTGTGGCGGTTTTGCGCCAGAAAGGCCTGGAAGTCTGCATTGTCCAAATCCAAATTATATCCGGTAAAGTGCAGGTGGTCATGCTCCCGGGTGCTGATTTCTACGCCGGGCGTGAATAAAATACGGTGTTCTTTGCACACGGCCGCGGCCCGGCGCACGCCGTCGGTAGTGTCATGGTCGGTCAGCGCGTAAACGGTAATACCCGTTTTCAGGGCGCTTAAGACCACTTCCTCCGGCGTGCTGGTGCCGTCCGAAAAATTGGAATGGGTGTGCAAATCCACCTTGGGCATATTAGACGCGTTCCACTGCCGTTACGCCGGGGACAAGTTCTTTAATCTTCTTTTCCACTACGGCTTGCAGCGTCATCTGCGCGTGCGGGCAGCCGCCGCAGCGGCCGCGCAGCCCTACGGTAACAATGCCGGTTTTTTCATCTACGCCGATCAGTTCAATATCGCCGCCGTCGGCTTGCAAAATCGGGCGGATTTGGTTTACAACGTCTTGTACTTGTTCTTTCATAAACACTCCAAAAAGGGATAAACTACTTTTTATTATATCTTTTTAAGCAGGCCGGCGGGCGCGCGAGCCATAAAAACACTTGCAAAGTTCGGGGCAGTATTGCTATACTTTTGGGGTAGAGTTTTATGGATTATTGCAGAGGAGACGAAGGTATATGAAGAAAATCATCGCTTTATGCACGCTTATGCTGCTTGTCAGCGCGCCCGTTTTTGCCCAGAAATATGCCAGCGTGAATGCCAAAAGAGCCAACATCCGCGCCTGTGCCGGCACGAAATGCGCCATCAAATGGTACGCCTGGAGATACACTCCGGTAATTATGGTAAAAACCAATGAAGACAAAAGCTGGGTGCTGGTGAAAGATTTTGAAGGATACAGCGGCTGGATTTCCGCCAGCCTCTTAAGCCCCAACGGCGGCATGTCTGCCAAGGTGGATTTAAACGTGCGCAAGAGCCCCTCTTCCAACGCGGACATCGTCTGCACGGTGGAAAAAGGCTATCCGTTTAAATACATTTCCAAAAAAGGCAGCTGGATCCAGGTAGAAGACGACCCGGCCGACCCCAAAGACGGCAAATGCGAAGGCTGGGTATACAACGTTAACCTGTGGGGTTTCTTTAAACAATAAGTTTTGGGTAAACCGAAAAGGGAACCCTTTCGGGTTCCCTTTTTTTGCCGCCAAGGGCTTGAAAAACAGTCCGGCAAGAATATACTGTATATAGGGATTGCGCCTCCCTTGCCAAAAAGAGGCGCAAAAGGGTAAAATATAAGTATGAAAAAGATTTTAATTGCAGCTGCGGCTGCCAGCATTATCGCCTGCGTTTTTTGCTTAGCTCGTACGGTCAGCGAAGGGCGTTTTAACATTTCCGGCACGGTAACCGTTCCGGAACGGTTGGCACGTATGGCGGAGGCGGACAATAATTCCTGCGCCATTATCGTAAAAAACGAGGCGGACGTGCCCGTGGCGATCAAACGGGTAGTTAACCCCAAGTTCCCGCTGGAATTTTCGATGGGCGAAGCGGATTTGCTTACGGCCAGCGTGGACGGAGCTTTAAAGCTGGAAGTGCAGATTAACAATCACGGGCAATTGGGCGTAGTAAAGAAAGGGGATATTTTCGGTTCCGTAGACAGAATGATTAAACCCAATGATAAAAATATCACCGTGTCGGCGGATAAGACGTTAGGCCGGGTGCAGTTGGCCCGCAACGTGAAAGGAAACTTCTTCCGCACGGCCGCCCGCTAATCCCTTCTGAACGATTTACCCGGGGTCTTTGGGCCCCGGGTTTTTTATGGCTTCCTGGCCCCCTTGCGGGGCTTGACGAGCGCCTATAGAAATAGCACAATAGAAGAACAGAGGATTTTTGATGAAAAGAAGCCTTTTTATTTTAGCTACGCTGGCGATGTCTTCGGCCTTGTATGCCCAGGCGGAAACAGGCAATTACACGCGGGAAAAAGTGTTGGAAATTTTCTCGCAATACAACCCTGCCGTGTTGGAAAACGCCCGCCAAAATGCCGACTATAACGCCATTTTAGAAAGCTTTCTTGCCGCGTATACCTCCCCGCAAACGGAGCAGAACCGCTACGAATTAATTGCGGTGGCCCGCAATTTTGATAATTCCATCCGCCTGCAGTATGCCACCTCGGTGTACGAAGAAGCTTTTGTGTTTTCCCGCATGAGCGGGGCCAATTTGGCCCCCGCGGCGCTGCGTTTTCGCAAAGAGCTGTTCCCTTTGTTTGAAAACATCTGGGCGGTAACCGTTCAGCTGCGGGAGTACGAACTGCAAGAGGTGCAAGCGCAGTTAAAAGCCCTGCGGAAAGACAAAACCCTTTCCGACGAGGAACGCGCGGAAAAAGAAAACGCTTTACGCTCGCGCCAGGCGGCCCTCCAGCGGGAAAGCGCGGCCCTTCAGGAAAATATCGGAGAGCAAATTATCGCTTCGGTGGATGCCTATATCGCGCAAGCGGATCAAAGCTTATCCGAACAGCTGCAAGCCGTGCGCGCGGCGCAAGCCCAAGCCGAGGCAGAACAGCCCCTTCAAACGCCTAATCTGCAAATCAAAACCAAAAACAAAAAGCCCGTCGCCAAATAATATGTTCCGCTCCGCTTCGGAGCGTTCCGCGCCGTATCAGAAAAACTACATTTTAATCCAAGGAACAAGGAACATATATGCTAAAGACGATTATTGATAAAATTTTTGGAACCAAAAGCGAACGCGACCTCAAAAAAATCCAACATTACGTAGACGACGCCAACAAATTCACCGCCGCCTTTGAGAAGCTGACGGATGAACAGTTAAAAGCCAAAACACAGGAATTTAAAGACCGCTTGGCCAAAGGCGAAACCTTAGACCAATTGTTGCCGGAGGCTTTTGCCGTGGTGCGCTTGGCGGCCCAGCGCGTGATCGGGCTGCGCCCGTACGACGTGCAGTTGTTGGGCGGCATTGTGCTGCATCAAGGGAAAATTGCCGAAATGGGCACTGGGGAAGGGAAAACCCTGGTGGCGGTGCTTCCTTCTTACTTAAACGCGCTGACGGGCAAAGGCGTGCATGTGGTGACGGTAAACGATTACTTGGCCCGCCGCGACCGCCAATGGATGGGCCCCATTCACGAATTTTTAGGCCTCAGTGTGGGGTATATCAACCACGATATGGACAGTACCGAGCGCCGCGAGATGTACGCCAAAGACATTACCTACGTTACCAACAACGAATTGGGGTTTGACTACCTGCGCGACAACATGGTCATCAACCGGGCCGACCGCGTGCTGCGCCCGCTGAACTATTGTATCGTAGACGAAGTGGACTCTATTTTAATTGACGAGGCCCGCACCCCGCTGATTATTTCCGGCCCATCGGAACAAAGCACCGATAAGTATTACATCGTCAACCGTCTGATTCCTTCGTTGAAAGTCCGTATGATTACGGAAAAAGACGAAGTAAAAGCCAAATACGAAGGCATCAAATTAGATGAAGGCGTGGACGCCATTATCGACGAAAAAGCCCACACCGCCACGCTTACGGACACGGGGATTGCCAAGGCCGAAAAGTTTTTAAACGTGCCCAACTTGTATAACGACGTGGAATCGGAGTGGGTGCACCACATCAACCAAGCGCTGCGGGCGCACCACTTGTACGAACGGGATGTGGATTACGTCGTCAAAGACGGCGAAGTGATTATTGTGGACGAATTTACCGGCCGCTTGATGCCGGGGCGCCGCTGGAGCGACGGCCTGCACCAGGCGGTAGAAGCCAAAGAAGGCCTTCCCATCAAGGAAGAAAACCAGACCTTGGCCACGATTACGTTTCAGAATTTCTTCAAACTATATAAAAAACTGTCCGGCATGACGGGTACCGCCATGACGGAAGCCAACGAATTCTGGCAAATTTACAAGTTGGACGTAGTGGAAATCCGCCCCAATAAACCTTCTAAACGCATTGACTACCCGGATTTGGTGTATTTGACCGAGCGGGAAAAATTTAACGCCATTGTGGACGAAGTGGAAAGCTTATGGAAACAGGGCGCGCCCGTGCTGGTGGGCACGCGCTCCATTGAAAAATCGGAAAAGCTCAGCCATATGCTTCGCGCCAAAGGCATTCCGCACAAAGTGTTAAACGCCAAGTACCACGAAATGGAAGCCCAAATCATCAGCCAGGCCGGGCGCAAAGGCGCGGTAACCATTGCCACCAACATGGCCGGGCGCGGAACGGATATTGTACTGGGCGGCAACCCGGCCGACCCGGAAGAGCAGAAACAAGTAGTCGCTTTAGGCGGGCTGCACGTCATCGGCAGCGAGCGTCACGAGTCGCGCCGTATTGATAACCAGCTGCGCGGCCGCTGCGCGCGCCAGGGCGACCCGGGCTGTTCGCGGTTTTATATTTCGCTGGATGATGAACTCATGCGTCTGTTTGCCAACACCACCAAAATCGCTTCCGTGCTCAGCACGATGGGCATGAAAGAGGGCGAAGCCATTGAATCGCGCCTGATGACGCGGCAGATTGAAGGCGCCCAGCGCATGGTGGAAGGCCGCAACTTTGACATCCGCAAACAGCTGTTGGATTACGATAAAGTGATGAACCAACAACGCACCGCCATTTACGGGCTCAGAAACGCTATTTTGGACGGCGAGAACATGACCGAAAAGTCCATGCAGATGATGGAAGAAATCGTGGACGAATTGGTGGAACAGTATTATCAGCCGGCCCATTTGCAGCGCAGTGATTTTGAAGCGCTAAACATTAACTTGCGCAATTTCTTCCCCGGCGATTTTCACTTTACGGCCGAAAACGTGGGGCGCAAATCCCACGACCAGCTGGTGGATGAAATTATGGCGCAGGTAAAAGACTTGTACCACGCCCGCGTGCTGTACTTTACGGAGCAAGGCATTAATTTTTCCGAGATTGAGCGGATGCTGTTGCTGCAAATTATTGATAACGCTTGGAAACAGAACTTGTATGAACTGGATCAGCTGCAAAACAGCGTAAGCCTGCGCGGCTATGCGCAGAAAGACCCGCTGATTGAGTACCAAAAAGAGTCCTACAAGCTCTACTCTTCCATGCTCAACCGCGTGCGGGATTTGATGGTCAGCTATATTTTCCGTCTGCAATTGCCGCCCCGCCGCACGGCGGCGGAACGGGCCCAGCAGGCGGCGGCCAAAAACCCGAACAAAAACGCCGCCCCCGTGTCCAAACATATCGGGCGCAATGACCCGTGCCCGTGCGGGAGCGGTAAAAAATACAAAAAATGCTGCGGAGCTAATTTATGAAATTGAAAATAAGAGAAGCTATCTTGCTGGTCTGCGCCTTGGCGGCGCTGGGAACGATTCCCGTGTTTTTAAGCAAGGATAACCCGATAGAAGTGTCTGTGCCGGTGCTGGATGCGGCCAAACTGGCGGCCAAAGAAGCCAAAGCGCAAAAAGAGGCCGAAGAATCTGCCGCGCAGGCGGCCATGCGGCGCATGGTCAGCTGCAGCGTAAACGAAGATTGCATTATTGTAGATAAAGACCCGTGCGGCTGTTTGGTCGGGCCGGAAGGGGTTACGGCCATTAATGCGGCTTACACGCTGGATTTTAATAAATTCCAGTCCAGCCTGGTAACCAAGGCTTGCCCGGAAGGCGCTCCTTCTACGGAACGGGAATGCAGTCCGTCGGCCCAAGCCGTTTGCCAAGACAACGTCTGCCGGATTTCGTACTGATATTTATGCGCGGATTTAGACAAACCATCGCCGAACAAGATGCATTTTTGGCGCAAAATCGCTGGAGCATTTTCTTTAAAAACAGCTTTTCTGTGCTGGGGCGCTATCTGTTTTTATTGCTTTGTGCCGGGGCCACGGCGTGGCTGGTATACCAAAGCTATCCCAGCGTGTCGCGCCATGCATTGGCGTGGTTTGCCTTGGCACCTTTTATTTGGGGTGTGACCAAAACCAAAGGGTTTTGGTCTTCTTTTTTATACGGCTGGCTGACGGCGTTTTTATTCAATGCCGGTATTTTTTACTGGATTTATTACACCTGCTTACACGGGGGCGGGCTTTCGCAGGGCCTCTCCTTGGCGGCGTGGCTGGGCCTTAGCGGGCTGCTGGCCGTGCAGTTTGCGCTCTTTGGCGGGAGCTGCTATTTTTTAAAGAAAACAGGGCCCTTTTTCCCGTTGCTGGCGGCGTGCGGGTTTGTCACGCTGGAGTGGCTGCACCAAACCTTGGCGTTTTATGGGCTGGGGTTTCCGTGGATTATGTTGGGGTATACCCAATGGAACGCGCCGGAAATGCTGCAGCTGGCGGCTTTTACGGGGGTGTACGGCATTAGCTTTATTGTGGCGTTTACGGGGGCCAGCTTGGGCTGGGCCTTTGCCACCAAAGGCGTAAAAGACGGCGTATGGCATATGGTTGCGGCCGCGGTGGTTTTTTTAGCGGCGTATACGTATGGGCATTATACGCTGCCGGACGCTTCTCAAAAAAGGCCGTTTAAGCCGCTATTGAGTTTAAGCACCGCGCTCTTGCAGCCCAATATAGACCAATACAAAAAATGGAGCCCGCAATACGAAGCTGAAATTTTGCAGACGCTTCAGGCGCAGGGGATGGCGCTGGAAGGAAAAGGCGTTCGGCTGATGGTGTGGCCGGAAAGCGCCGTGCCCGGTGCGCTGACGGAAGAGCCGTATTGGACTCTTTTTAAAGAGATTGCCGCCAAGACAGACGCCTACCAATTTATCGGCTCCAATGTGGAGGAAGACGGCAAGCAATATGTCGGCGCTTATTTGCTGGCGCCGCAGTCGGAAAAACTGCAGTCTTACCGCAAAACCAAACTGGTGCCTTTTGGGGAATATATTCCGTTGGAAGGGCTGGTGCACCGTATTTTTAAGGACGTGGCCGTATTGGGCGAGTTGGGCTCTTTCACGCCGGGTGCGCGCGGGCAGAAGCCGCTGGATTTGGGCGGCGTGGCCGTAGGGGAAACCATTTGTTACGAGTCCATCTATCCGCAGCTGTGGCTTTCGCAAAACCGGCAGGGCGCAAAACTGTTTATTAACGTAACCAACGACGCTTGGTTTTTTGATACGGCTGCCCCTTACCAGCATTTGGCGGTAAATGTACTGCGCGCCGTAGAAACCGGCCGCCCTGTTTTGCGTGCGGCCAACACCGGCTTTTCGGCCGTTATTGATCCGTTCGGACGGATTGAAAAACAGTCGCGTTTATTTACGCAGGAAATTTTACAGGCCTCCATTCCGCTGGCTTTAAACGAGCAAAAAAATTTTTATACCCAATGGGGCGATTGGTTTGCCTGGCTGTGCGCGGCGTTGTTTGCAACCTTGTTGATTTCCACGGTGGTTTTTAGTTATGAATAACATTGAATTTAAAGACGTAGAACAAAAATTGGAAGAATTGGCGGCGCGGGTTGCCAAAATAGAATCCATTGACGACATCCCCGGCAAACAAAAAGAATTGGCCGCCTTGCAGCAACAGTCGGCCGATCCTTCGTTCTGGAACGACACCAAAAAAGCCAAAGAAGTAAGCCGGCAAATTGATTTTTTAAAAAATTCCATTGACACATTCCGCTCGCTCGGCAAAAAAATAGAAGACGACCGCACCTGGTTTGACTTGTGCAAAGAAATGCAGGATGAAAAAGAACTGCTGGCGCTAAACGCTTCACTGCAGGAAACCGAAAAACAGGTGGCTCAGAAAGAAGGCGAGATCCGCCTTTCGGAGCCGAACGATAAATTAAACGCCATTTTAACCATTCACGCCGGCGCGGGCGGCACGGAATCGTGCGACTGGGCGCAAATGCTGGCGCGCATGTACACGCGCTGGGCCGAACAGCACGGGTTTAAATTTTCCGTACTGGACACGCAGCCCGGCGACGAAGCCGGCATCAAAACCTTAAGCGCCATGGTGGAAGGCCCCTATGCCTACGGCTATTTGAAAGGAGAAAACGGGGTGCACCGGCTGGTGCGGGTTTCCCCGTTTGACGCAAACGCCCGGCGGCATACTTCGTTTGCCTCGTGCGACGTGCTTCCCGATATTGACGAAAACATCAACATTGAAATTCCCGAAAAAGACATCCAGCTGGAAACCTCCCGCGCGGGCGGCCACGGCGGGCAAAACGTAAACAAGGTGGAATCGGCCGTGCGCCTGCTGCACATCCCCACGGGAATTGTGGTTTCTTGCCGCATTGAACGCAGCCAGCTGCAAAACCGCCAGACGGCTATGAAAATGCTCAAAGCCCGCCTGTACGAAATGGAAATGGACAAAAAACGCAGCGAAGCCGAAAAACGCTACGGCCAAAAAGGCGAAATCGCCTGGGGGCATCAAATCCGCTCCTACGTATTTATGCCGTACCAGTTGGTAAAAGACCTGCGAAGCGGGTACGAAACGTCGCAAATCAACGCCGTGATGGACGGCGATTTAGACCCGTTTATTTTTGCTTTCTTAAACTACGAAGCCGAACACAAAAAATAATGCCTACCGGTTTGTATATTCACCTTCCGTTTTGCAGGCAAAAATGCAATTATTGCGATTTTGCTTCGTTTGCCGGGCGCGAAAAACAGATTCCCGCTTATCTGGCGGCGCTGGCGCGCGAGGCGGCGCAAACGCCCGTTAAAACGTTTGACACACTGTATGTGGGCGGCGGCACGCCAAGCCTGTTGACGGAGCAGGAGCTGGAGCGGCTGTGCCAAGTGCTGACGGATAATTTTGGCGCCATCGGGCGTTTTTCGGAAAGCACGGCGGAAGCCAACCCCGAAAGTTTAACTCCCGGCAAAATCGCCCTGCTTCGCGGGGCGGGGTTTAACCGCCTGAGCATCGGCCTGCAAAGCTTTTGTGACCAAGAGCTTAAAACCTTGGGCCGCGTGCACGACGTAAAAACTTTTTTAAACGCTTACCGGGCGGCCCGCGCGGGCGGGTTTGAAAACATCAATGTAGACCTGATTGCCGGCGTACCGGGGCAGGGGCTGGAAAGCTTTTTAGAGGGGCTTTCCAAATTGATTGCCCTGCGGCCGGAGCATATTTCCGTGTATGGCCTGCAGATAGAAGAAGGAACGCCCTTTTTTGCCCGCGGTGTCGTGTGCGACCAACTGCTGATGCGCCGCATGCTGGAGGAAACGCACCTGCGTTTGCAGGCCGCGGGGTATCACCATTACGAAATTTCCAATTTTGCCCTGCCCGGGAGGGAAGCCAAGCACAATACGCACTACTGGGACAACGGGCCCTACATCGGGCTTGGCAGTGCGGCGGCGTCATACTGGGGGGGAGAGCGCCGGCAGAACACGCCGGACGTGCAGGAGTATATCCGCCGGATGACGGCGGGCGAAAGCCCGGTGGTGTTTCGCGAAAAACTAACCGGCAAGGTCAAAGAAGGCGAAACACTGATGTTGGCCTTTCGCAAGTTAGACGGCGTGGAGCTGACCCCGCGGCAAGAAAAAATGTTCGGAAAAGAAATTCAAAAGCATTTGCAAAGCGGCCTGTTGGAACGGGCGGGAAAAAAAGTAAAATTATCTTTTGAAGGCTTGTTTTTGGCCAATGAAGTTTTTTGCAGTTTTGTAGCGCCGTTTGAAGAACTATGAAGATTACTCCCGTTCATACGCGTATATTTAAAGAAAAGGAAGATTTGCCCGCTTTTATTGCCGAGCACATCGTTTTGGTGCCGGAAAAAACCGTTTTAACGGTATCCTCCAAGCTGGTTGCTTTGTGGAAAGGGAAAACAGTTCCCTACACGGGCCGCACACAAAAGGAAGAACTGATCCGGCGGGAAAGCCAAGCCGCCTTGCAAACGCCGCTTGCGTGGCTGACGATTAAAGACGGTATGATTATGACCAACGCCGGGATTGATGAATCCAACGCAGACGGGAAATTGATTCTGCTGCCGCCGGACTGCTATGCCTGCGCCCAAGACCTGCGGACGGCTTTGCGGCAAAAATGGAACGTGCAGGACTTGGGGGTAATTATCACGGACAGTATGATTCTTCCCCTGCGGGCGGGCATTATCGGCGCGGCGGTGGCGTACAGCGGGTTTGAAGGCGTGAAAGATTTGCGCGGGAGAGAAGATATCTTCGGAAAAAAGTTGGAAGTAACGCTGGTGGACGCGGCCGATTCGCTGGCGGCGGCCTGCGCGCTTGCCATGGGGGAAGCCGCCGAACAACAGCCGCTGTGCCTGGCGGAAGGGGCCCCCGTTGCTTTCGTGGATGGTACCAACCCGGCGGAAATCAAATATCCGCCGCAGAACGATTTGTATACGCCGCTGTTAAAGGCGGTCAAATTAATCAAATAAAAGGAGCCTTATGTTTAAAAACATTTACAATGAATTTAAAAATTTTGTGATGCGCGGCAATGTGCTGGATATGGCTGTAGGTATCATCATCGGCGGGGCGTTTACGAAGATCGTCAACTCCATGGTGGCGGACGTGATGATGCCGCCGCTGGGCCTGCTGATGGGGAAAGTAAATTTTTCCAATTGGTTTATCGTCCTTAAACAAGGCGACACTACGCCCGGCCCGTATGAATCGTTAACCGCCGCCCAATCAGCCGGCGCCACCACCATTAATATCGGCAATTTTTTAAATTCCATTATCAGCTTTTTAATTGTGGCCGCTTGTATCTTTGCGCTGGTCAAAGCCATGAACAAAATTAACAAACGCAAAGAAGACGCCGCCCCGACTACCAAATCCTGCCCGTACTGCTGTACGGAAATCCCGCTGGAAGCGGTGCGCTGCCCGCATTGTACGTCGGAATTAAAATAATTTTGCGGGAACACCAAAAGAGCGGGAAACCCCCGCTCTTTTTAAATAACATGCTGTCTTGCTAAAAAACGGCAATTTTTTTACACTGGAGATATGATTTACTTTGCACACCGCGGGGCTTCTGCCCGGCGCGTTCAAAATACGCTGGAAGCTTTTCGGCTGGCACGCAGGCTGGGGGCGAGCTGTTATGAACTGGACGTCCACCTGACGCAAGACGGTCAGCTGGTCGTTCATCACGATTATTCGCTGTTGGCGACGGCCGGGAAAGACGCAAAAATAGGCGAACTCCCTTGGGCGCAGCTGCGCCGCTGTGCGTTGCAAAACCGTTTTGACGGTGCGCCGGCTTTTATCCCGCTGCTGCAGGAAGTGTTGCCCGTGGTGGCGCCGGGGCTGGAGCTGCTGAACATAGAGCTTAAAAATGACGCCAACTGCTACCCGGGACTGGAAGAAAAACTGCTGAAACTGTTAGCGGGCGAATATGCCGAATTATTGTCTAAAACGCTGTTTTCCAGCTTTGATTACGACACCCTGCTCCGTATCCGCAAACTGAACAAAAACGCGCGTATCGGTCTGTTAACGCGTTCTTTTGACGTTTCCAAAGCGTTAGACCTGCAAGCGGAAAGCGTTCACTTAAACTACACCCGCTTTAGCCCGGCCACCGCGGAGGAGTGCCACCAAAACGGGTTAAAGACGTATCTCTATACCGTAAACGACATTTCGCTGGCCAAGCGGCTGCAGCAGGAAGGCGCGGACGGCATTTTTACGGATTATATTGATTTGTTTGTTTCCGAGCATTAAAAAGCCCCGCTTAGAAGCGGGGCTTTTTAAACAGACTAAAACTAATAGTCGTAGCCGGAGTAGCTTGTTTCGGAAGAGGTGTCTTCCGCCGCGGCGTCGGCCGTGCCCTGCATGCCGTAGTATTGTTCGGGCGTGTAGCGTTTGGGTTTTTTCCAGAGGCGTTTTTCTTTCTTGTAATCCGCTTCGCTGGGTTGGCCGGGCACTTTGGGCTGTTGGCGTTCGTCAAAGAAATAAATGTTGCGCTGTTCTTCCGGGCCGACGTTAAAAATATATTCGGACTCCACGTTGGGCGGCGTTTCGCGGCGCTCTCTGACGGCGTCCTTAGACAAATCTTCCATATAGTCTTCTTCCGTCAGATAAATTTTGCGGTTGTATTTTTCTTTTCTTTTTTCGTTAGTGTTGCACGCGGTCAAGAAGCCCGCGCACAAGACAAAAGCCAAAAGCAGGGAAAATATTTTCATTTGTTCTCCTTAAGTTTCCTTTCACCAGATAGTATAATGTTTTCCAGCAGGACTGCAAGCGTTACAGGCCCCACTCCGCCGGGAACGGGCGAGTAGGAAATGCCTCGCGCCTGCAATTTTTCCGGGTCGGCGTCGCCGCAGAGGCTGTCGTTGTGCCAGTTGGTGGAAATATCCACCACCGTCGTTCCGGGGCGCAGCCAGTCCGCCTCAATCAGGCCGGGTGTGCCGGCGGCGGAGCAGACCAAATCCGCGTCTTTTAGGGCGCGGGGCAAATCGGTTTTGGTGTGACAAATTTTCACGGTGGCGTTTTGGCAGGTCAGCAAGTGGGCCAGCGGGCGCCCTACCGTAATAGACCGGCCGATAACGGCCGCTTCCGCCCCTTCCAGCGCAACGTGATGATACGTCAGCAGCCGAATGACGGCCATGGCCGTGCACGCCACAAAGCCTTTTAAGGCCTGAATTTCCGGCCAAGTTTTGCACAGAAACAAATTGCCCGTATTGATGTTGGACATCCCGTCAATATCTTTTTGCGGGGCCAGGCGGTCTGCAAAGTCGGTGGCGGCCAAATGGTCGGGCAGCGGGCGCGGGATTAAAATGGCGTCGGTTTTGTCGTCTGCGGATAATTTTTCCACCAACGCCAAAAATTCGGCCGCGGGCGTTTGGTTGTTAATTTCAAACACCTGTGTTTCTACGCCCAGCTTCCGTGCGGCTTCCACTTCTTTTTTAAGATAAACGTAAGCGCCGTAATCTTCCGTAGATCCGATGGCGCACAGCTTAATGGGGCGGCCCAATTTTTGACAAACGGCCTCGGCCCTGCGGGGCAGGGATTCGCGGATTTGGGCGGCCAAGGTGCGTCCTTCTAAAATCATATGTATTATTTTAGCAAATAAAGCCCCGCCTTGCGGAATGCCGCGTCATTGGAAGGCAATTTCTTTTTTTGGTATATTTAAGACAAGGAGTTCTGTATGCAAACGAAACAGGGTTTTACGTTAATAGAGCTGTTGGTGGTTGTGTTAATTATCGGCATTTTGGCGGCGGTGGCCATGCCGCAGTATGAAAAAGCCGTCTTAAAAAGCCGCATGAGCAGCATGTGGCCTATTTTAAA
The DNA here is from genome assembly GCF_002159705.1 of Elusimicrobium sp. An273. Taxonomy (NCBI): domain Bacteria; kingdom Pseudomonadati; phylum Elusimicrobiota; class Elusimicrobia; order Elusimicrobiales; family Elusimicrobiaceae; genus Candidatus Avelusimicrobium; species Candidatus Avelusimicrobium gallicola. The sequence continues at coordinate 438,530 of NZ_NFJD01000001.1, read as the reverse complement.
AAGCCTGAAGACGGCGCAGGAATCTTTTTTTCTTGCCAACGGGACATACACCGATGATTTGAACGTGCTGGATATTACCGTTCCCAAGGGGGATTTGCGCTCCAACTCGGCCGTTGGGCAGGAAGATTATAACAATGGAACTTGCCTGGATAATTTGTATGGCACCACCCAAGACAAATGGGTCGTGGCGGGCGGCATTGGGAAAGACTGCGACAGCGGCGCCACCAACGGCTGTTTAATTAAGCTCTGGCTGGATCACTCCACCCGGCCCGGCGAGATTGAGTGCGAAGGCACCCACCCCAAGTGCGCGGAGCTGTGCCGCACGTTTGATTTTGTAACCGACTAGCGTTTGCCTTCCCAAACACAACCTTTCAAACCCGGCTTGGCCGGGTTTTTTATGGCAACGTCATTCGGGGAGAGGCGCATAAAAACCTTTTTGCCAAAGGGCTTGATTCGTTTTTTTGATAAATTTTGCGTATGGACAAAATTTATCAAACGTCTCTTTTCAAACAAAAACCCGGATTTACGCTTATAGAGCTGTTGGTGGTCGTGTTAATTATCGGTATTTTGGCGGCGGTGGCTTTGCCGCAATACCAGTATGCGGTTGCAAAAGCGAAGTATATGGAAATGCTTTCTTTGGCAAACGATATTCGAAAAGGACAGCAAGTATACAAAATGGCCAACGGCAAGTATTCGGCGGATTTATTTGCGCTGGATATCAATTTCCCGCCTTCGTTTGAGGCTCATCCCAGTTATACGTCCGGCGGCGGAACGGTGTACGGCGTGCGCAATGTAGGTAAACGCATTACGTGCACGATGACGACTTCCGTGGGCAGTGATGTAGAAAATTGGGATCCTTCCGGCATGCTGTGTTGGCTGGAAAAAGACGGAATTTGGTACAACATCACTTTTTCAACGGGCGCCCAGGAATGCCGCGCCACCCGAAGCAGCTCGTTTGCCTTGGATTTTTGCAAACGCATCACAGGCCGCAAGGAATCTGCCGGCGGGTGGGGCTCTGCAGAAAGGTTCCCTTTCCCCGATTAACTAAAAACCCCGGGTTCGCCCGGGGTTTTTGTTATTCTTCGTCAATCTTAAGCATGGCCACAAACGCTTCCTGCGGAATGTTCAAACTGCCGATGGCTTTCATTCGCTTTTTACCTTCTTTTTGTTTTTCCAGCAATTTGCGTTTGCGGGTGATGTCTCCGCCGTAGCATTTGGCAATGACGTCTTTTCTGAAGGCGGGAATGGTTTCGCGCGCGATGACTTTTCCGTTTACCGCCGCCTGCACCGCCACTTCAAATTGCTGGCGGCCGATCAGCTCTTTTAATTTGGCGCACAACGCGCGGCCCATGGTTTGGGCTTTGTCTTTGTGTACCACTACGGACAAGGCATCCACCGGCGTGCCGTGCAGCAAAATTTCCATCAGCACCACGTCCGAGCTTCTAAAACCCGCCACTTCGTAATCAAACGAAGCGTATCCTTTGGAAACGGATTTTAATTTGTTGTAGAAATCAATGACCATTTCGCCCATCGGCATTTCGTATTTAATAATCACGCGTTGGTTGGACAAGTGATCCATACTCATAAACGTGCCGCGTTTTTCTTTTAAAAGCGTCATCACGCCGTCCATAAATTCCACCGGCGTAACGATGGTGATGTGGATGACGGGCTCTTTGATGTCAATAATATCGCCGTGGGGCGGGAAATTGGCCGGGTTATCAATAATCTTGTAGCCGGGATCGTCCGGGGCGTCGGGCAAGGCGGCCAGTTCCTGCGGGTGGGATTTGCGCGGGGTAAATTTTACGTGATAAACCACGTTGGGGCTGGTGGCAATCAGCGAGAGGTTAAATTCCCGCTCCAACCGTTCTTTTACGATTTCAATGTGCAAAATGCCCATAAACCCCAAGCGAAAGCCAAAGCCCAACGCCTTGGAAGTTTCGCTTTGGTAATGAAAAGACGAGTCCGAGAGATTTAATTTTTCCAACGCCTTGCGAAGCAACGGAAAATCGGTCGTTTCCACTGGGAAAATACTGGCAAACACCACCGGCTTGGCCTCGGCGTATCCGGGCAGGGCTTTTTCGGCCGGGCGTTCGGCCAGGGTAATCGTGTCTCCCACTTTTACTTGGTGAATGTCTTTAATGCCGGCCACCAAATAGCCCACTTCTCCGGCGGAAAGCGAGTCGGTTTTGTGCAGCTGTTTGGGCGTCATAAAGCCGATTTCTTCGGTTTTGTACGACGCGCCCGAGGACATAAACTGAATCATCTGCCCCGGTTTAACGGAGCCGTCCACCAGGCGGATGTACATAATGACGCCGCGGAAGGGGTCGTAGTAAGAATCAAAAATAAGCGCGCGCAGAGGGGCATTGGGGTCGCCCTGCGGGGCGGGGATATCGGTGATGATACGATCCAGCAAATGTTCAATGCCCATGCCGGTTTTGGCGCTGACGCGCTCGGCCTCTATGGGCTCTTTTAAAATATCCCACAGCTGTTCTTCCGAAGCGTCCGCATCCGCCTGCGACAAATCCACCTTGTTCATTACCGGGATAATTTTAAGCCCCAGGCTTTGGGCCAAATGCGCGTGGGCCACCGTTTGCGCTTCCACCCCTTGCGACGCGTCCACCAACAGCAGCACGCCTTCGCACGCGCGGAGCGAGCGGGCCACTTCATACGAAAAATCCACATGGCCGGGGGTGTCAATCAGGTTTAAAATATAGTCTTTGTACTGAATGCGCACCGCTTTGGCTTTGATGGTAATGCCGCGTTCGCGCTCCAAGTCCATGCCGTCTAACAGCTGGGCTTGCATTTTGCGCTTGGGAACGGTGCCGGTGTCTTCCAAAATACGGTCGGAAAGGGTGGTCTTGCCGTGGTCAATGTGGGCGACAATGGAAAAATTACGAATCTTCATTTTTATCGTTCTGCTCTATCAGGTTCCGGATTTCTTCCGAACTGCCCATTAAAAGGGCGGCTTGGGCCAAGTCGGAACAATTTTCAAAATTTAAATTGCGGATATTGTTTTTGACGCGTAAATACATACGCGGCGTAACGGACAGCGCGTCTACATTCAGCCCCAGCAAAAGCGGCAGCATTTTAGAGTCGGAGGCGATTTCCCCGCAGATGCTTACTTTGCGCCCGCGTTTGTGGGCGGTTTGAATGATTTGGTTAATGGTGCGCCCGACTGCCGGGTGGCAGGGGTCGTACATATGGGCCACTTCTTGGTTGACGCGGTCCACCGCTACTAAATATTGTATCAAGTCATTGGTGCCAATGGAAATAAAATCCAGCAGCTGGATCATTCCGTCCAGCGCAATGGCCGCCGCCGGCACTTCAATCATCGCGCCCAATCCCACCCGGTTGACGGGTTTTTTGCCTTTGGCTTCAAATTCTTTTAATACTTGTTCAAACGCGTTTCGCACGTGGCGCACTTCCTCCACGGACGAAATCATCGGCACCATAATTTTTACCTGTGCCGGCACTTCGCAGGACATGCGGATGATCGCCCGCAGCTGCGTGAACATTAAATCCGGATTTTTTAGAAACAGCCGGATGCCGCGGCACCCCATAAAGGGGTTGGCGTCCTGGTCAAACTCGTCCAGCGGGAAATCGGGCAGTTTGTCGGCCCCCAAGTCCGCCAGGCGGATGGTTACCGGGCGCATGTCAAAGCGTTTGGCGACGGACAGATAAACTTGGTATTGTTCTTCTTCCGTGGGCGGGTGCGGCGTGTTCATATACAAAAATTCGGTGCGCAAGAGGCCCAGCCCGTCCGTAATTAAGCGTTTGTTTTCTTTGTTGTCGGTGCGGGGGTCGTAATTGACAAACAGCTTCACGGCGTGCCCGTCTTCGGTAATGACCGGCAGGTGGTTGATGGTTTTAAGCAGGGCTTCGGTCTTTTTGATTTCTTTCTGAATTTTGCGGTAATTGGCCAAGGTGTATTTGTCCGGATTAATGACCAGCAGGCCGTTCTCCCCGTCAATAATCAGCGTATCGCCGGATTTAACGTCCTTGGATGCGGTGGAAAGCCCCACCACCGCCGGAATGTTTAAGCTTTGTGCCAAAAGCGCCGTATGGCTGGTTTTGCCGCCAACATCCGTGCAGAAACCGATGACCTGATTTTCCTGCAGGTTGATGGTGTCGGACGGGTATAAGTTGTGCGCCACCAGCAAAGAAGGCTTGGTAATAGAGGCCAGAAATTCCCGCTTGTCGCCTTCCAAATTGTTGACCAGACGCTTGCCGACGTCAAAAATATCGTTGCGGCGTTCTTTAAAAAAGGGATCTTCAATTTTATCAAAGCTGGCCGCCAGTTCCTGCAAGGTAAGAAAAATAGCCGCTTGGGCCGACAGGTGTTCCGTGCGGATTTTTTTGGCAACCGACTCTTTGAGCGACGGGTCTTGCAAAATCAGTTTATGGGTGGACATCAGGTTGGCGTATTCCGTTCCCAGGGTGGAAAGCACTTTCTGTTCGCAGGCGTCCAGCTCCGCCAGGGTTTTTTGCATGGCGGTGCTTATTTTTTGCAGTTCGGCCTTTACTTCCCCGGCTTCAATGTATTGCCGGGTAACGGCAAAGCTTTCCCCCGGCAGCAGTACGGCCGGCCCGATGGCTACGCCCGGGCTGGCGGCCACGCCTTTTAACACCAACATGCTGTGCTCCTGATTAGAATTCTTCATTAAATTTATCGTCAAACAGTTTTTTAATGGCTTCAAACGCTTCTTTTTCGTCCGAGCCGTCCGTCGTTAACTGTACGTGCGAGCCAAACTCCGCCGCCAGCATCATTACCCCCATAATGCTTTTGGCGTTTACCGTTACATGGTCTTTCGTCAGCTTAATATCGCACGCAAACTTCGCGGCCGTTTGCGCAATGGAAGCGGCCGGGCGTGCGTGCAGCCCTAAGCGATTGGTGATTTGAATGTCTTGCTGTATCACATATCCCCCTATAAATAGCAGACCAGGTTGAACACCACTACGGCCGCTAAATACAAGTACATGTTCGGTATGCGAAGTTTACGGGTTACAAAGCTGATCATCACGAAAAACAGCACGATGACCGCGCGTGTAACAAAATGAACGTCTACTTCTTCAAAATCTTTTAAATAGTGGTAAATACCGAACAAAATCATCCCCACCGCCAGCACAATGCCGATGCGTTTGGCGTTGTAGATGGTTTTGTTCCAGTCAAAACGGGTTAGGCCGAAACAACTGTTTTCGTCTGCGTTGTAACTGATTTTGAGGCCCTGCCATTTTACAAACAAGGCCACTGCGTTAAAAGCAAAAAAGGCCGCGCCTCCGGCGCAAAAGGCATACAAAAGAGGGGTATTTTGGGGCAAATCAATTTCAAAGAAATTGACGCCCAGCATCAGCCAAATAAACAGCGCCATTAAAAGCGTCAGCGGTTTAAGCGTGCCCCAGAACAAGCGGTCTCCAATGGAGGCGGTGGTAATGGAGAGGCTTTTTTTGATGCTGGCCCACTCGGTTACTTTTTCTTTAAATTTGGTCAACGATTCGGCCCGGGCTACGGCCTCTTCCTGCTTGGCCAGCGCGCCGAAACAGAAGGACGCCATGACCGGCTGCGTGTTGAAATTTTCTAGGTATCGCTGCAGGACGGACGGAAGCGCGTCTTGGTCGTCCTTGTACAATTGCTTTAAAAACGGCATCATCACAAACGTTAATCCCAGGTTCTGGAATTTCATAAAGTTCCAGCCCGTCTGCAGGAAAAACGAACGCAAAAACATATTCAGCCGCATGGAAAATTTCATACGTTACCTTGTTTTGAGGCGGAACGCGGGCACCAGCGTGGCCAGCCCGATCCACGGGACGGCCATATACGCAAACTTGCACGCAAACTGCGCCTTCACCGGGATATACGGCAGCAACCACAGCATCAGCTTACCGCAGATCCACGTAAAAATAAAAATGAGAATAAAATTCATTAAAAACGACGTGGCCAGCGCCAAGGCCACCGTCCGGTTGACGGCGGACGGAGTTTTGGTAATTTTCTGTTCCCAAAAGACCAGCCATTTAAAGCGGTTTTTGCGCATGAGTTTTTCAGCGAGCGAAAATAAAATGGCCCCGCCGACGCCAAAGAAGAAAGCGAAATACAGATCAATCCCCAAAGCGTGCAGCGCAAGCGACACCGCCGAGCATACCACCGCGCTGGGGGGGAGAATTCCGCCCAGCGGGTTGATATCTGCAAAAATCAGTTCCGTAAACACGCCTACCTGAATGCCGGCCATGATGTCCCCCGTCAGAAGCGACATCAGCGGCGCGGCAATAATTCCGCGCGAGAACGTAAGCTGGAAAGCATAGGTGGTATCCAGCTCCAAAAGCGCGGCCAGCACGCACAGCATAAAAACTTCCGGCGTCATCATGAAATAGCCTCGTTTACCGATATGGATTGGGAATTGGGTACGGCGCGGGTTTCGATATTAATGCCCAAATCCCGGATTAATTTTAAAAAATGTTTGTCTTTATCGTCTAAAAAGACGTTTTCGTCCAATTTTTGCGCGCCTTCTTTAAAATGCATGCCGCCGATATTGAGGGATTTGATTTGCAGCCCGTCTTCTATCAGGTCGGTAAATTCCTGCAAAGAGCTCATCAACAAAAAAATGCGCCGCTTGGACTGGGCCGCATAGCGCGCGCAGTCGTGCGAGTTTAAGATGGTCAGCTCGTATTCATACGGCAGGCTCAGGCGCAGCAGGCCGCGGTTGAGGCACGATTCTTTTCCCTTGGTACAGGGGATCAAAATTTCGTCCACATTCAGTTCCGGCAGCCAAGCCTGCACAATCTGCCCGTGAATCAAGCGGTCGTCTACGCGCGCAAAAATAATCGGCATTAAAGCCCCTTTATCAAAAGTTCCGTTGCATTGATTACGGCCCGTTTGCCGTCGGCTTCAATTTTTTCCGCCAATTCTTTGGCCGAAAGTTTCTTGCGGTTGTTAATGGCCGTGAGCAGCATGCTCAAATTCAGGCCGGTAATCACGTGGCATTTGGGCAAGTCTTTGCTGGCGGTGAGCGAGATATTGGTGGCGCTTCCGCCAAAAATATCGGTCAGAATAACGGCGCCTTCTTCGCAGGTGCGGAGCAAATCATGCAATTTGGCCGCTTCTTTTTCCACCGAGGCGGCGGCCGTTACGGAAAACGCGGCCAAGCTTTCATCGGCCGGTTTGCCGATGATTTGCGCCGCTGTTTCCTGCATTTCTTGGGCGAGGTGCCCGTGCGTAACTAAAATAATTTTTACCATAATTAAAGTCCTATATCCCTGTGAAATTCGGTTGCATTCAGCCCGGCTTTTGCCAAGCGTTGGGCCAGCTCGTGCGCCATAAACACGCTGCGGTGCTTGCCGCCGGTGCAGCCCATGGCAATGGTCAGGTAGCTTTTGCCTTCCTTTATATATTTGGGTATCAAATATTTAATCAAGTCCGCAAATTTTTCGGCAAATTCCTGCGTCTCCTTAAACGACATAATATAATTTTGTACTTCTTTGTCCAACCCGGTTTTGTCCCGCAGTTCGGGGATGTAGAAAGGGTTGGGCAAAAAACGTACGTCCATGACGATGTCGCAGTCTTTTAAAATGCCGTTTTTAAAGCCGAAGGACACGACGGAAATCTGCATATCGCCGTCGCGCGTAAGGCCCAGCAGGGCGGAAAGTTTTTCCTTCAGTTCCCCCAGCTTTAAGTCCGACGTGTCAATTACCTTGTCCGCCATGGTGCGGATCGGGCTCATGACTTCGCGTTCGTGGGCAATGGCGGCCGCCAGTTTTTTGTGAATGGGGTGGCGGTGTTTGGTTTCGGAAAAACGCCGGATAAGGCACTCTTCCGACGCGTCTAAAAAGATGACTCTTACAATAAAGTCGTCCGCCACCATGGAGTTCAAAATTTTGGGCATGTCTTTGAGGCGCCCGCCTTCGCGTACGTCGATACCCAGGGCGATGTCTTTGCGCTCGCCGCTTTGTTTGATGTAGTCGGTAAAGTTTTTAAACAAGGCCAGCGGCAAATTGTCCACGCAGTAAAAACCGAAGTCGCCGAAAATTTTCAGCGCTTGGGATTTGCCGGCTCCGCTTAGCCCGGTAATGATAAAAATACGGCGTTTATTGTCTGCCATTGGTTCCCTTTTTCATTTTGTCTAAGATTTTTTGGCTGAATTCTTTGGCGGAAAAAATACCTTGGCTTTTGAGCTGTTGGTTTAAAGACGCCACTTCAATCAGCACCGCCAGGTTGCGTCCCGGTGTAACGGGCAGACCCAGCGAAGGAATTTCAATTCCCAAAATGTTAGTCGTTTTTTGCTCCACTCCCAGCCGGTCGATGGGCTGCTTGTTGGGCGAGGTAAGCACCACTTCCATATCAATGTTGGTTTCGTCTAGCGTAGAGCCTACGCCAAACAGAAGCGGCACGTCCAAAATGCCCAGCCCCCTTACTTCCATATAATGTTTCAGCATCGTCGGGCAGGAGCCGACCAAAAAACGGCCAAACCGCTTTTGCACTTCCACTACGTCATCGGCCACTAAAATATGGCCGCGTTTAATCAGTTCCAGCGCGCATTCGCTTTTGCCGATGCCCGCATCCCCGCGGATTAATACGCCCGTTCCGCTTACGTCCACCAGCACTCCGTGCATATGCGTAACCGGGGAGAGTTTCTCATCTAAAAAGCGGGTAAACTCCGCCACAAAAGCGGAGGATTCCATATCCGTTTTTAATACCGGTACGTCCGAGCTTAAACACGCTTTGCGAATGGCCGGCAGCGGATCCAGCCCCGCCGCCATAATCACGCAGGGCACTTTCCCTTCCACCAGCATTTTTTCCACGTTGGCGCGCAGGCGGGATTTGTTTTCTTTGACGCAAAACGCATGTTCCCCGCGGCCAAACACCTGTACGGAATTGGCGCGGAAACTGTCCAAATGCCCGCACAAGGCCAGGCCGGGCCGGTTTACGCTGCCCAGCGTAATTTCGCGGTGGATGTATCTTTTCCCGCAGACCAGCTCCAGGTTAAGGCGCTTAACCTGGAGCAGTTCTGCAACGGTGATAGATTTGGTAAATTCCAAAACTTCCCCCGTACGGCTTATTTCTTTTTAATCGGTTTAATTAAACCGTAGGTGCCGTCCAAGCGTTTGAAAATCAGGTTGATTTGCTTGGAATCTTCGTCCAGGAACATCCAGAAGGAGTATCCCAGGCGTTCCATTTCGTAGGCGGCGTCTTCCGGGTTCATCGGCGAGACTTCCACCTGCTTGATGACGGAGAACTTTACGTCGGTCTGCGGCAAAAGCACGTGTTCGGCAAACGGGTTGATGTCGGCTTCCTTGACGGATTTTTTGCTTACTTTGCGGGCTTTGGCTTTGTTTTTAATTTTTTTGGCCTGCGCTTCGGCTTTTACGGCCGCGGCGTCGATGGCTTTATACAGGTTGCTTTCCACGGCGCTGGCGCTGATGGTGGTTTTGGCGCCGGTGTGCAAAATAATTTCGGCGCGCTGATTGATTTTCTTTTCTACCGAGATCAGCACCTGCGCGGAAACGATATTGTCAAAAAAGTTTTCTACTTTTCCCACGCGCGTATTGATAAATTCTTTGATGGCCGGAGTCAATTTGATGTTTTTGGCCGTAATTTTAATATCCATAATTCCTCCGTATAAGTAATTGCGAGAGAATCCCCCGTAGAGTTATTAAACCATTAATCAGGCCCCCTGTCAATGAAACCCGCGCGCGGGCGCGTACGGGAAACCGGTGTTGAAACGGCGTTGCCGGCCTGATCAACCGGATGCCAAACCCTGTGGGGCAGTTGCGCCGGCAAACACAAAAGGTGTACTAAGTCCGCCCGGCGCGGAACAGAAAACGGATGCAGCCAGCAGGCGCCGTTGCGCCCGTTGCTGCCAGCGGGAAACCGCTGTGCTGAAAATGAAGAATTATTTGATGCGCCTCCGGATACGTCGGATATAGTAATTGTAGGCGCGATTGTAGAAAATTCAACCCCCGCCTGGGGAACTGCCGGAAGAGAAGTGAAATTAGAAATATAAAAAGAGGCGCAAAACGCTGAGGCACTGCGTGATGTCGTACAATGCGAGATGCGCCCCTTTGCGTCGGACGGTTAGTCCGCGCAAAAAAACGTGTGCGCGCGGATACCGCGTTTGAGAAAACACCCCGCACATGCGCGGGGTGTTTAAATCCTTTTATTTAGCGTTTACCATTTTAGCTCTGGAAATATCGCCCTTCTTGTCCAAGAAGTACAGATATCCTTTTTCTTTTTTGATACCGCATTTTTCTACTTTTTTCGGTTTGCCGCCTTTTTTGCCGCCTCTGGCCATTTGCACGCGGGCGATGTCGCCGTCTTTGTCAATGTAGTAGAGGAAGCCGTCTTCGCGGTCCATTCCAACTTTGAGTACTTTTTCTGCCATGTGGATAATCCTCCTTTTAAGGAAAACAGTCTTACCGAAAAAGTCTAATAAAATTTTCAGTTATTTGCAAGGAATTTTTTTCGTCGGGATGCCCTCGGAGAAAAATTATTCCGTACGCGTAGGATAAAAAGCGAACCGCAGGGGGCGGGCTTTTGCCCTATCTTGTATAGGGAAATGGTATAATCAAAATATATCTGCCTAAGGGGACGCTATGTACTTAAAAGCTATTGAAATTATTGGTTTTAAATCTTTTGCCGACAAATCCCGCCTGGATTTTGAACCCGGCATTACCTGCGTAGTCGGGCCGAACGGCTGCGGCAAATCCAACGTGATTGATTCCGTCCGCTGGGCCATTGGCGAAATGAGCTGGAAGTCCCTGCGCTCCTCTTCCATGGTAGATATTATTTTTAACGGCACGGCAAAGCGCGCTCCCCTGAATATGGCGCAAGTCAGCATGGTGTTTGACAACGCCTCCCGCCAGCTGCCGCTTGATTTTAACGAAATTACCGTTACGCGCAAAATTTTCCGCTCCGGCGAAAGCGAGTACTATTTAAATAAAGTACAGTGCCGCCTGCGCGATATACGCGATTTGTTTTTGGACACGGGCATCGGTGGGGAAGGATACGCCATTATCGACCAGGGCGGCGTGGAAAGCGTTCTTTCCGCTTCGCCGGAACAGCGCCGCGAAATGTTTGAAGAAGTGGCCGGCGTTTCCAAATATAAGGCCAAACGCGAAGAATGCATCAAGCGTTTGGAGCGGGTGGATTTGGATTTGGCCCGTTTGTCCGATACGGTGGCCTTGATTGAAGAACAAATTAAAAAGCTCGACAGCGAGGCCCGCAAAGCGCGCCTGTACCAGCGCTACCGCGAGGAACTGAAAGAAAGCGAAATCGCCATTTCGGTTTGCTCCATTAAAGAGGCGGACGGACTAATCGCCAAGCATACGGGCGAATTGGAACCGGTGCTGCGCAAACTGGAAGATTTGGAAGCGCGCATTTCCGCACAGGAAGGCGCGGCCGCGGCCTTGGATTTAAATTTAACGCATAAACAAAAAGAGGCGGCCGAATTTAACGAAAAAATTTCCGCCAGCAAATATCAGGTGGGCCTGTTGGAAGGGGCCATTACAAACTGCGGCAATTTAACCGCCGAACTGACGGCTCAAATCGCCGCGTCGGGCGCCGAAGCCCAGCGCGGGCAAAGCCGCCTGCAGGAATTGGCGCCGGCCATTGCCAAACTCAAAGAACAATTGGCCGCCGTTTCGGCGGAGCTGGCCCCCTTGCAGGAACAATATAATAAGCAGGTGGCATCTTCCCAACAGCTGGAAACCGACCTGCGCAATACCGAAGCGCAATCCCAGCGCATTTCGGGCGACCTGATGGCCTTGGTGCGCAAACAAATGGAAGTTTCCAACCGCATTTCTCTGGAAGAATCTTCCGCCCAGCGCGAAAACGAGGATTTGATTACCGCCGAAAAGACCAGCCAGGAACAAACAGCCCGCGCGGAGCAGATTACCCGCACGCTGGAAGAAATCTCCGCCCGCGCCGCCGCCAAACAGGCCGAGGCCGATCAAGCCCGCGGTGCCATTTCGGCAGGAGAAGAAGACCTGCGCAAACTGCAAACCCAGCGCGCGGCGTTAAATGAAAAACTTTCCGCCGTTAAAGCGGCCCGCGCGGCGCTGGCCGCCAAGCTGGAGATGATTCAAACCCAAGGCAAAAACGACCCCTACTGGGTGGGCGCAAAAGCGGTGGCGCAAAGCGGACTGCCGGGCGTAAAAGGCACGCTTCGCAAAGCGCTTAAATATCCGGCATCTTTGGCGGTAGCGGTGGAAGAAGCGTTTGGCAAATACTTGGACGCCGTTTTGTGCCAAGACGACAATGCCTTGCAGCAGGCGCTAAGCGTGCTGAAACAGCACGGCAAGGCGCGCGCCAAGTTTATTGTGCTTTCACACGTACCTCAAACGGCGGCCGCCGAAACGGGAACCTTGAAAAAACAGCTCTCGTACGCTTCGGAATTGGAAGATTTAATCAATTTTATTATCGGCGGGTACTCGTATGAGAGCGGAACCGTAACGGGCGGATTTTTTGTAAGCGGCGGCGCGGCGGACGTGCGCGCGCCGGAAGCTTACTGGGGGGAGGAAGAAACCGTCCGCGGCGAGATGGAAGCAAAAGCCGCCGAAGAAGACGCGGTTTCAAAAGAAATTATTTCCAACTATGACGCCCTTACCCGTGCAGACGAAACGCTGAAAAATTTGCGCGCCAAATCGCAGGAAGCGGTGGTGGCGCTGAACGTCGTGCAGAACGAGCGGGCCAATAAAGAGCAGGAACTCCGCTCCGTGCAAGACGCGCTGCAGCGGGCCGCCCAACGCAAGCAGGAAATTACCCTGCGCGTGGAAGGACGCAAGAAAAATGCAGAAACCTTAAAACAGAATTTGGAAGAATTAAAAAACAGTCAAGCCCAATTAACCAAGCAAGGGGAAGAACTGAAAGCCAAACAGGCCCAGCTGCGGGAACAGTCCGAAAAAATCAAATCGGAAATCGGCACGCTCAACGCGCGGCTGTATGAAGTAAAAATCAAAAAGAACAACGTGGAACTGGATTTAAAATCCACGGAATACGAATTTAACAGCCTGACGGAAAACGAAGGCAAACGCAACGAAAAAATAGCGTCTTCCAATTTGCGTTTAAAAAGCCTAGCGGAAGAAAAACTTTCCACCCAGGCCAAACTGTCGGCCGAGCGCGACACGCTGGCCAAATTGGAAGTGGACGAGCATAAAATGCGCGCGGATTTGGAAGCCCTTAAAAAAGAATACAGCGATAAAACCGCCGCGTTAAACGCCTGCAAAAAAGAATCGTCGGAGTTGGCCATTAAAAAGAACGATTTGGAAAACGCCCTTGCCAACGCCCGCCGCCAGCGCACCACGGTTACCAACAATTTGTTTGAAAGCTGGAACATCACGCCGGAAGAAGCGCAAATGAATTACGGCGACAAAACCGTGGATTACGAACGCGTGAAAATGATGCGCAAACGCATTGAAAATATGGGAGCCGTCAATATGACCGCGCCGGAAGAATACGACGCGCTGACCGAGCGCAACACGTTCCTTCGCACCCAAATGGCGGACTTGGACGGCGCCAAAAAAGATTTAAAATCCGCCATCAACAAAATCAACCAAACCACGCGCGAAAACTTTAAATATACGTTTGAACAGGTGCGCACGCACTTTAAGAACATTTATCAAACGCTTTTCCGCGGAGGGGAGTGCGACTTGGTGCTTACCCAGCCGGAAAATCTGCTGGAAACCGGCATTGAAATTTATGCCCAGCCTCCGGGTAAAAAACTCTTAAATATCTCTTCTATGTCCGGCGGCGAAAAAACGCTTACGGCCATGTCTTTGCTCTTTGCGTTCTTTACGCACAACCCGTCCCCGTTCTGCATTATGGACGAGGCGGACGCCGCCTTGGACGAAGCCAACGTGGAACGCTACGTCAACCTGATTAAAGAGTTTTCCAAAACCACTCAGTTTATTGTGGTAACCCACAACAAACGCACCATGGAAGCCGCACGGATGCTCTACGGCATTACCATGGAAGAAAGCGGCGTTTCGAAAGTGTTGTCGGTCAACCTGGCCGACCGTTCCAATCCGGAAGACATCAAGAAGAAAGAAGCCATTGAAGCGTTGGCGGAGGCATAATGCTGGTTGGCGTGTTTTCGGATGTACACAGTAATTTGGAAGCGCTGGACGCGTGCCTGGAACGCTACCAAAAAGAAGGCGTAAGCCACTTTATTTACTGCGGCGACATCATCGGCTACGGGCCGGATCCCGAGGCGTGCGTGCGCAAAATTTCCCAATTAAATTTGCTGGCCTGCGTGCTGGGCAATCACGATGCGGTGTTTGTGCAGCCGGAATTGGAGTCGCTTTTTAATTACGACGCCAAGGTGGCGTTGGACGCCAATAAAAAACAACTAAGCGAAAAATCCATCCGCTTTCTGTCCGCTCTTCCCACCGTCCGGCACGGGGACAATTTTACCGCCGTACACGGCACCCCGGCCGATCCGATTAAAGAATACTTCTCCAGCTGTTCGCAGTTTCGGGCGTGTTTTGACTTGTGGGAAGGACAGGTGTGCTGGGTGGGGCATACGCATTTGCCTTTTTACATGAAAGGCTCTCCCCGCGCGTGCGCCATTTATTTAAACCGCAAAGAGGACGCGCTCGTCCGGCTCAATGACAAAAACCGCTACGTTATCAATCCCGGGGCGGTGGGCAAACCGCGGGATAATAATCCTCACGCCTCTTTTGGCATTTGGGATACGGAGGCCAAAACCTTCCGTTTTATCCGCCAGCCCTACGACTTGCGCATCACGCAGGAAAAAATGGCCAAGCAGAAATATCCCTCTTTTCTAATAGACAGTCTTTCGCTGGGGTTATAAACGGGAGATTCCCCGTTAAGGAAGCGGCCTTTGGCGCGGGTTAAACCGCTGCCATAACGCCGCGGCCGCCGCTCCGGCGGCAATGCACAGCACAAATTCAAAAGGCGCCCGAAAACGGGCGTAAGCCCCAAAAAAAGTGGATCCAATCGCCCAGAAATACAGGCAATAGACGCCTAAAAAGAAAGCGCTTGTTTTTTCTTTTTGCCACAAAACCCAAAAGCCGATGATTCCCAAAAGTACCGTCAGCGCCACTTGCCCGGCGGCGGCCGCAAACAACAGCTTGTCGGAAAATTTTTCCAGCCAGCGCGTATGCACCGCTTCGGTGTGGTTTAACATCTCTCCTTCCAGCAAGGCTTGCGGCGTGCGTCCGCCCCAGGCCAAGCGCGAGAGGTGTACAAAGTTGGCGCCAAACAGCGTTTTTAGCGCCCAAAGCGGTGCGCGGGAAAGTTTATAAAAAAAGCTTTCCTGAATCAGCGGCCGCGCCCACGATTTATAAATACGCACTTGTTCTTGGGCGGGCAGTTGGCTAAATCCGGCGGGCAGGGCGCGCTCCAGCGCGTCGTGCGCCTGCGGCACGGATAAGCCCATTTTGTGCGCCAGATAATCTTCGTTCCACATATACAGGTTGTAGGCCCCTACTGACGTAAAACCGCCAAAACCCGTTTGCAGGCGGTTGCGCAGCTGCCAGGCCCCTATTAAGAGGATAAGCGGCAGTATAAAAAACACAATTATTTTATGCAGCGGAAAGCGAACGAGTTTCCCCGCTTGGAAACATACCAGCATGACGGCCGCCGCAAACATAAAATAATATACGGCCGGGCGTACGTAAACGGCCGCTGCCAAAAACAACGCCGCCGCCGCTAAATCTACAGCGCGGGGGGCCTGTAAAAAGCGTACCGTAAAAAATACAAACCAAGCCAATAAAAACACGCACAGCGTTTCGCTCAGTACGGCAAAAGACAGGGAAAAATACAATACGCTTACCGTGCAGAAAAATGTGGCCCAGCGTGCGGCCGGCAGCCCGGCCAAACGGCGTGCCGTTAAATAAACCGGGATTAAAAGAAACAGCGAAAGGAAATTTTGCGCAATGGCCACGGCCCAGGTTAAATTACCGGTAAAAAAACCGATGAGCGCCAAAAAGAAAGGATACCCTGGCGTGCGCAAGAGCATGGGCGTGGCCGAGACGGCCTCCCACATGGCACCGTATTGCAGCCACGTTTGCGCGGGGTAAACATACGTAATCGAATCGGGAAACGCCAGTACCGCTTCTCCCAGCGGGTTCCAAAACGCCGCATACAAAAGGGCCGCCGCTTTAAACAGTGCCAAAAGGACGAATAAAAGCCGAAACACTTTGTCTTTATAAAAAGCCATACGGTTATTGTATGAAATTAAAGACGCATGCGAAAAATGTTTGTGGGTTTGTGGCGCAGGCCGCGGAAGAAATGGACTGAAAAACGGCAATAAAAAACCCCGCCAAAAGCGGGGTAAAATAAAAAATGGTGGACCTGACAAGGATCGAACTTGCGACCTCCTGCATGCCATGCAGGCGCTCTCCCAGCTGAGCTACAGGCCCTTATTTACTACCTAATTATTATAACAGTTTTTATGCAAAAGTGCAACTAAAATGAAACCCAAAAGAAAAGGCCCTTGCGGGCCTTTTCTTAAGATCGGTTAGAATTCAAACGAGATGTTCACTTCTCCGCCGAAGCCTTCCCGTTTGCCCACCTGACCGTACAGCGTCAGCACCGTGTGCAGCGGCAGGAAAGTGTCGTTGTTGTGGTAAATCAGGGAGAATTCGCCGCGGCCGCTCATGCCTTTAAGCGAGGCGTCGCTGTTGGTCATCCCGTCTACCGCTACGGTAGATTCGCCGTCCATTTCATAGAGGCCGCTTACGCCCAACGCCGGGGTCAAGCCGCCCAAATCTACGGAAGTGAACGTATAGTCCGCTCCAAAGCGCAAGGCCAAGCTTTGCATCGAATCAAATTCAATTTTTTGATTCAAGTTGTCGGTCATGTCGTCTTTTTCTTTGCGCAGCCACTGGATGTTGGCAAACAAGTCCAAGTCCGGCAGCAAGTTTTCCACAAAGCCGGCGGTGGCGCCGTAGTAGAGGCCTTTGCTGCTGAAAGAGGAGAGCAGTTCGCTGGAATTGAAGTCTATATCCATATAGCCGGCTTCGGCGCTGATTTCCAAGCGGCCGGTTTCGCTGTAGCGAAGAGACGTCATCAAACCGCCGCCCGCGGCATTGGCGTCGCCGGAAACTTTAATCGGGAAGGTGTCATACGAGCCGCCTGCGTACTTGGCAAAGAAGCCCAATACCCAGTCGTCCGTGAATTTTTTCCACGCACCGGCATGAACAACCGAGGAATCCAAATCAAAGCCGCTGCCCGTTTTGTAGCGGGTGTGGTGGTACGCAGCGTTTACAAAGGAGTTTTGATCCGTATCGCTCTGCCAAATATCATTCATGGTTTGGTTGAGCATTTCCGGCCCTTCGCTTACGAGAGCCAACCCGACTAACGGCAGCTGCCCGTACATTTCCACGTTCGCTTTGTCTTTGCGGCTGGCGAGCGTCCATTCCAAAACGTTGCCCTGCAAATCCGGAGTCAGCGTAAAAGAATAGGCGCCCAGTTTGTTGTTGGTTAAAGCAACGTCGGAGGTATATTTAATGCAGTTGGGGTCTCCGTTGCATTCCACCGGGCCGTAGCCGTCCAGAATGTCGCCGGGGGTGCGGATGATGACGGTGGCGTCCGTTTCTTTCATAGCGCTGGAAGCCAAGGTCATTTGCGCATGTACATCGCCGCCGGTAAATTCAAGGCGGGTGTCAAAATCCCCGTAGATGGACGTCATCGGGTTGAAATTCTTGAAGTTGTTCATATCGAAGGAAACGAAATTATTTCCGTTGGCGATATGGCTGAAGACCAGCTTGTTGGTGTTGGCATAATAGGGGTTAGATCCGCCGTATACCGTGCCGTTTACTTGCGTATTGCCGGCTAATACAACCGTATTGTTTTGCGCCAGCATATTTTCTTGTTTCAGTTCGGCTCCGTCCACATAGCCGCCGTATACGTTGCCGTTTACGGTAACGTCCGTCAGCATAATGGTGTTGCCGGAGGCACTGAATTTGTCGTCAATCTGTTCGGCCGTGTCGGTATCGGTGGAGGTTTGCGTGGTTACTTCGCCGGTTTCTTCGTTATAGGTGTAGGAAGTAGTGGTGGTCGTGGTCGTCAGTCCGGTTTTGCTTACTTCCACTTTTTCCGTCACGCGTCCCTTTTCATCCGTTTGCTGGGTAGTGTAGTTTACTTCCCGTACGTACGAAGCAAACCCGCCCATTACATTGGCGTTAATCGTGCCGTTTTGCAGCGAGATGGTGTTGTTGTCCGCGGCGGAGCCAAAACCCAAGATAAATTCTTCCGGCGCTTCTTCGGTCGGTTCGGTATTGGTTTGGCTGGTGTAGTCGGACGTAGCCCCACCCAAGATGTACCCGTGGGAAGTATTCAGTACTGGCGAAATGGGGTTGTCCAGAGACGTTTTGGTGCCTAAAAGTTCTTGGCTGGTTAACGACTGGATATTCATTACGCCGCCTAAGGTGTCATTTCCGTTATAAGTAAGCGTCAAGTCGGAACCGGAGATAGAAACCGTGTTATGGCTCGGGTTCCCCGTAAAGTTTACCGCCCCGCCGATTTCGTAGGCCGTCATAGGCGTGTTGGTAATGGTTAAGGTGTTGTAATCCGTCGTTCCGCCGATAGTGGAAGAATTGTCTTCCTGGCCGTGAATCATTTTGACGGTGTACAAGGTACCGTCGGCAACGGTGGAATCTTGGATGTTCATGATGTTGTGGCTGGCGTTGTTGTTGGCGGCCGAAACTGCCGCGGCAGATTGAACGCGGGAGCCGTTTAATAAATCCAAGCGGTTGTAGTCAAAGGTTCCTACGGATTGTTCTCCGTCGTAGAGGGAAAAACCGCTTTTGGCGGCAAAGGCGCTTCCGTTCACGGTGGTTTTGTTTAAGATCACCGTATTGTAATTGCCGGTTACACCGCCCAAGGAGCCGTAAATGTCTCCCGTCACGGTAGATCCGGTCAGATTGACGGTATTGTTATTGTTGTTGCGGTCGGCCGTAATGTCGGGGTGGTTGTCCACTTCTTCCTGCGAGGTTTTGACGTAGGAAAGCCCTCCCACTACCCCGCCGGTAATCGCAGAGTCTGTAATGTTTACGGTGTTGCCCGAGGCGTTGCCGATAAAAAACTGAGAAGCCCCGCCGGCTACGGCCACAGGATCTCCTTCCATGTCAAATACGCTGTCCGCCGTTTGGGGATTTACGTTAATGGTTGCGCCCGTGATATTAACCGTATTGTTGGTGGCGTTGCCCGTATTCCATTTTTCGGCATCCACCGCATCTGCGCGGTTGGTGCGGGCCAACCCGCCGGCCACCGCACGGCCGGAAATGTTTGCCCCGGAGATGTTGACGGTGTTTCCATCGGCCGTGTTATTATAAACAGCCCCGCCGGCGATATAGTGGTTATATTGTCCTTCCGGAACCGTGGTATTCGTTTCGGCGATGTCCGTGGAAATGTTTAGCGTGTTGTTGGTGGCAGTGGCGTTCATCGAAGCGCCGCCAGCAATCATCATATTGGTAGCTTCTTGGGTAAGAGGCTTGTTAATCGTTACAGTTTCCCCTTCCACCGGGCCCGCCGTTTCAATCGGCTTCCAGGTTTGGGCGTTTGCCGCAGAAGCGAAACAAAACGCAAGGATGAGTCCTGCAGTCAAATTCTTCATTTGTCCTCCGGTTTGAATTAAAAAAGCAATATATTTCTATTATACAGAATTTAAGATAAAAAGAAAGCCTTATTTAAGCGTGATTTGCGAGGAGAAAAAGGGCCCGCAAGAAAGGGGGAAAAAGCCGTCGGCGAGGCGGTGTGCGCAGGAAGTCTTTTTTAGTTATAATAAGCCTATGACTTCCATTTATACAGACGGTACCTACCTGCAAGCCAATCCCGGCTGGCACGCCCAAGATGCCCGCTGGAAACTGCAGCATGTGCTGCGCGCATTGGAGCAGGCGGGAGTAACCGGAAAATTACACAACGTGTGCGACGTCGGCTGCGGGGCCGGGGAACTGTTAAAAGAGTGGGCCCGGAAACGGCCGCATATGCATTTTACCGGGTGTGATATCTCGCCGCAGGCGCATCAGCTGTGCCTGCAGGGAGCCCCCGACAACGTGCACTTTGTGCAGGGAAACAAAACGGGACAAGCGTCTTTTGACGCCGTATTGGCGATAGATGTGCTGGAACATGTGCCGGAGCCCGATTTATTTTTAACCCATTTAGAGAGTAAAGCCCCTTTGCTGGTGCTGCATGTGCCGCTTGATTTGTCGGTGCGCAGCGTGATTAAACCGGAAATTTTAGAAACGGAACGCCGCACTGTGGGGCACATTCACTTCTACACTGCACCTTACCTGCGCCGGGTGCTTCGCAACAGGGGATATCAAATTTTAAGCTGGCACTATACCAATAAATATGTGGAATGCCCTCCTCCTTTGCCGCGGCTTCGCAGCCGAATCGGCATGCTGATCCGAAAGGTGGCGCATGTGCTGCTGCCCCATTCTTGGGCGGCTTGGTGGGTGGGGGGATACAGCGTGATGTTGGTGGCCCGTGTTCGGCGTTAGCTAATCGGCGCGCAAACTGCGAAGCAGCGCAATTTCCCGCGCGTATCCGGCCAAATCGTTGGGCGTTTCCAAACAAAAAGGAAGGTCTTTTAAGGCCGGGTGATTGATGACCCGGGCCAGGGTTTGGGTGCCGATTTCCCCTTGGCCGATTGGGGCGTGGCGGTCTTTATGGGCGCCGCGGGGGTTGAGGCTGTCGTTTAAGTGAACGGCTTTTAGCCTGGGAAGGCCAATTTGCTTGTCAAATTCTTCCAGCATGCCGTCCAGCACCGCCAGCGAATAGCCGGCGTCGTGCACGTGGCAGGTGTCCAGGCACACGCCCAGCTTGTCGTTTTGTTTCACTCCGTCCAAAATCTGCTTTAATTCGTCAAAACTGCGTCCGATTTCACTGCCTTTGCCGGCCATGGTTTCCAGCAAAACCGTTGTGTGCTGCCGGGGGCTTAAAATATCATTTAGTGTTTGAATAATCAGGCGGATGCCCGCTTCGGTTCCTTGGCCCACGTGGCTGCCGGGGTGAAAATTGTACAAATTGCCGGGCAGGTGTTCCAGCCGGGCCAAATCGTCCGCCAAGGTTTGGCGGGCAAAAGTGCGGATGTGCGGGTCGGCCGCGGCCGGATTTAAGGTATAGGGAGCGTGTGCGATGACGGGGCCAAAACGGTGCTGCACCAGCAGTTGGCGCAGGCGGGCCACGTCTTGCAAGTCCAGCTCTTTGGCCTTGCTGCCGCGGGGGTTGCGCGTAAAAAACTGGAAGGTATTGGCGTTAATTTCCAAGGCGGTTTTGCCCATGGCTTCCCAGCCCTTGGACGCAGATAAATGGCAACCAATGTAAAACATATTTATTTCCCCGCGTATTTGCGGATGTCGGCTGTGAGCTGGCGCACGTCTTCTTCTCGCGTGGCCCAGCTGGTGCAAATGCGGATGGCCGCCCGGCCGCGGTCTAGGCGGCGGGTGTGGGAAAAGGCGTAAAACTCTTCCAACTGCTTGATGGTCTTTTCCGGCATAATCGGAAACTGCTGGTTGGTGGGGGAATCGTACAGAAACGAGTACCCCGCCTCTTGGCAGGCGCGGCGGATTAGCTGGGCCATATCGTCTGCGTGTTTGGAGATTTTAAAATACAGGCCGTTTTCAAACAGTGCCAAAAATTGCAGTCCCAGCACGCGCCCTTTGGCCAGCATAGCGCCTTTTTGCTTCATAAAATAGCGGAAATCTTTTTGCAGTTTCGGGTTGACGATGACCACCGCTTCTCCCAGCAAAGCGCCGATTTTCGTGCCGCCGATATAGAACACGTCGCAGCAGGCGGCAATGTCCGAAAGCGTCAAATCGTTCCCGGGCGCTTCCAACCCGTAGCCCAGGCGGGCGCCGTCCATAAATAAGAATAAATTATGCTCGTCGCATACGCGGCGGATGGCCGTCAGCTCGGCTTTGGAATACAGGGTGCCGTATTCGGTAGGGAAGGAAAGATATACCAGCTTGGGCTGCGGGGCAAATTCCGGATTGTCATCCTGCCAGTGTTCCTGGCAGCAGCGGGCGATTTGTTCCGCGGTCAGCTTGCCGTTTTGTTCTTCGACGGTAATAACGCGGTGGCCGGTGGTTTCAATGGCGCCGGTTTCGTGCACGTTGATATGGCCGGAAGTGGCGGAAATCACCCCTTGGTACGGGCGTAGGCAGGCCGCAATGACGGTGAGGTTGGTTTGCGTGCCGCCCATTAAAAAGTGAACGTCCGCGTCCGGTGCGGCGCATAAGTTTTTGATTAAATCCGCCGCCCGGCGGCAGTAAATGTCCTGCCCGTAGCCCGGCGTTTGTTCTAGGTTCGTCAGCGCCAGCTTTTCCAGCACGGCGGGATGTGCGCCTTCGCTGTAATCACAGTTAAATCGGATCATAAAGTCCCTCTTTTTAAAACCAGCTAGTTCGTGTTTCCATTATAACTTTTTCTGCCCGCAGTGTCAGCGGCGTATTATTGCCGTGCTTTGCGGCGGGCTTCCCGCAGCTGGGCGTGCTGTTTGCGGAACCAATCAAGCTTGGTGTAGCGGATCATCAGCACCAAATCAATCAGCACCATTACAAAGTTCAATACATACAGCCAGAAGACCAAGTCAAAATTATACAGGATTTTATGAATCATACCGCAAATGTAGGCCAATTCAATGGTAATCATGAACAAAAAACTTTTTCCGGCGGCGGTTTTGGTGTGCAGCGAGCGGCTGATGTTAAACGGCCACGCCAGCCCAAAACCCAACATCATTAACGCTTCAAAAATACTCATACAGACTCCTAGGTGCGAAACGGCGAAGACGTCGTCCGTACTTCTTATATTTTACCTTTTTTAAACGAAAGAGACAGGCGGCGGAGAAACTCAGGAGGCGATTTGGGCAAAAAAATCCCCGCCCGGCGGGCAGGGACTTTAAATGGTGCCCAGTACAGGGATTGAACCTGTGACCTTTCCCATGTCAAGGGAACGCGCTACCGCTGCGCCAACTGGGCGTAAATCTAAAATTATTATACCAAATCTAGCACGATAAGAAAAGTTTTACGTCTGAGAAATTAGGCTTTTGGGTTGAGTCTTAGCATTAACTTTGTAGGGTGTTTATTTTAAATGAAGTTGAACCAAATTGAACCATTTGGGATGTATTTTGGACACTTTTTGGACACTTCGCTTTGCGGTCCATGTTTAACACATTACGTCGGGAAAATTGTGGACATCTTGCCATACTGTAAAAATATAGGACTTTTTCGCCGAATTGGAGTTTGCTTTATGCTGTACGCAAACAAAACGACCGTTTGCGTACAGCATAGGGTATGGTTTGGAAAAGATAAAGTAAGACAGGGTATGATAGGTTATTTGAGGTACTTATCTAAGATAGCCTGTTTTTGTTGTTCTGATTGGGTTATAGCTGACTGAGCCTTTTCAATCTGCTGTTCTAGTTTTTCAATTTCCGCAACAACTTTTTGTTGTTCTTGTAGAGAAGGAACAGGAAGTTTGATTTTTTTAACCATAGGAACTGTCAACTGTGGAATAGTTTTTCCGGCTTGGGGCATAGTTAATGACTTGGAAACTAGCCACAAGTATTTAAGGGAAATAATTGTTTTGTTAGGAATTGCAATTATTAAACGAACAATAGGATAAAATGGAGCCTTGCGTATGGCTGTAAAGCCAATGGTTCCTCTAGCAGAAATTGATAATGCATCTTCTTCTACTTTTTTTATGTTGGTATAACCGTATAAGGATTTTTCCGCTATGCCATTAGAATAAATGGGAACCGTATATTCATCAGTACAGATTTTACTCCAATTCCCTTCTGGCAGGTCTCCTCCGGCAAAGATATCCTTACAAACAGAATCCAACGGCAACAACGGAGCAACTATATCGCTAACTTTAGCGTTAATTTCCTGTTGTAAGCGAGTCATGTCCTGTAACATGGCATGTGCATATTGTTCTATTTTTTCTATTTCATCTACAATTTTCTGCTGTATTTCCAAAGGCGGCAGAGGAATTTTTGAATCTTTCAAAATGGTATAGTGCCTTTGATATCCTTGAGGAATAATCAAATGCTGCAAAACATAGTACACGTATTTGGGAAGAGAAATCCTTTCATTTATTTTGAGTAACTTCGTGCCATCTCCCCCACGCATAAAGGGATGTTCCATATATTTAACACGACAGGTGTGGTCTCCAAAAATAATGATAGGAAGTTCGTCTACAGGATGTGCCAAATCACAATAACCACTAATAAAATCCTCATCTTGTGTTATGACGGGATACTTACCAACTTCTTGAATATCCTTTTTAGCCACAATTGTATATTTTTTAGAAAGAGGCAACAAAAGATTCCCAACTTTTATTTGTGTATATTTACTTGGAATGTGTTTTTTTTTAATCTTGGTGTTGATAATCTTCTCAAAGTCGGCCCGGTCAAAGGTCATCATGTCCAATAAGTCAAGGCGGGACACATTCTCTTTGAGGGTATCGTCAATAGGAACGTTTAAATCCTTTTGAAATGCTTTATAAATGTAGGTACTGGCTTTTTGTGGGTTGTCAAAAGAATGTAGGTCAAATAAACGGGTACATTCTTCTATGGTTTTACCACGTTGTATAGCATGAATACCTTCCCTGCCTCTTGCATGAGAAAACTCATAACCTAAAAACTGTTTTTCTGCTTCTTTTTCCCCGGTTCGTACAATTACGAGCTTTTGCGGGTAAGCCAAAACGAAGTAAAACAGCTTTTCTTTTTCCAACGCAAGGACCTTGCTCCAAAATTCTTGTTCTTTTTTGGTGGTCAATTTTTGGGTGTATTCCCGGTACAGGTCGTGTTTCTGTACTTTTTCGTTCGGGTTTTTGTCTAGCAAGGTAAGATAATCATCAAAGGTTAGCCCTTCCCACACGCGGCTAACATACTGACTGACAGGATGTTCTATGCCATTAATGCTGCCGTCTGTATGTGTATTAAAAAACTTGTCTACAGATTTTTGCAAGTTCACATATTCGTAATTATTCCGACGGCGTAAGAACAGTACCACGGTATTTGTTCCCGTAGCCATAAAGGTATTAGAACCCAGTTCGGTAATGGCTACAAATTCAAAGTACTTCAAAAGCAATTCACGTGTTTTGGTGTAAATACCTGTGTTGGTTAAAATAGAACTGGGTAAGATGATTCCGGCCAGCCCACCGTCTTTTAACAGCTGCTTCATCCTCTCCACAAATAAACATTCAATTTCAGAGCTGTTATCGGTCAGGTACTGGTAGAGGTCAAAATCTTTTTCAGTGTAGTAATCCCGTGTGGTTTGCCGGAAGGCAGCCACAGAATACGGGGGATTACTCAGCAAAATATCAAATTGTTGGTTATCTTGCTGCTTATCGTTTTGCTCTTTATGTAGTTTCCCTTTGTAATCTTTGGTATTTGCAAAGTTTCCTAACCCGTCGCTTAAAATCACATTAGCAAGGCCGTCTCCGTGCAAGTAACATCCTACTTTACCCACTTTTACAAGGCGGTAATCCTTTTCTATTCCGTACACATAATCAGTGGCCCACTCGTAATTAGCATTTTGCCAGTAGTTCAACTGTTTTTTAGTACGTTCTATGTACTTATTGGGGATTTTCTTGTTGATAATATCCTGTACCTCGTGCATGTACTCCGTAATGAAGTGGCCACTTCCGGCTGCGTAGTCAATCATATACGGCAGCAGGTCTCCGGTCTTGGATGAGAGCGTTTTGTCAATCATGTCTTCCAGCGGTAAACTCTTAATGATAAACTGGGCCACGGGAACAGGCGTAAAGAACTGGCCGGCTTCTTGTTTCAGACCTGTAGTGAGTAGAAGTTCAAAGAAGTCAGACAGGTATTGTTGCCGTTTATTGTAACGTATTTTGTATCCCTGCAACAGTTCTACCACTTCTTTAACAATTTTGGCATTTTCAACAAAAGAATCATGGTCGTATACTTCTTTAATGGCAAATTCGTTGTTCTTTTCCAAACGGAGCGTATTGATTTCTTTCAGTAGCTCGGCTTTGGTTTCTTGGGATAAATGTTTGTATTTGTTATCAAATTCAGATTCATCAAAATCACTAACAGTACGAGAAAGGAAAACCTTCATACCATTCTTGTAAAGGTCGGTTAAACGGAGCTGAAAGGACACATGGTCGTCTACCCCTTCTTTCCACTGAAATTCCAATTCCTCGTCATCTTCTTTAGAAGTTTCATCATATACTTTACACAAAAACAGCGTGAAAATCTTATTAAAAGCGTTTCCTTTGTCCGACACAACGTTATGACGTAAAATTTCAAGAAAACGATTGAAGATAAAACTGGAATCTTCCTGATTGATTGGCTTTAACTGACTTTTTATCAATGCCTTATTTGCAAAGCAATACGGACTGACCCATGATTCAAAAATACCATTATCTTTGGTCAATTTGTTCCACTTTTCGTAGAAATCCTTTACGTCTCCGGCTCTGTAGTCATCTTCTATCTTTACAATCTCATTTTTATAAACAACCTTCTTGCCTTGCAGTTCAGAGGTGTAAAGCATAATCACATCAGCTTTGTTGCTAAATTTGAAGTAGGTAAATAGTTGGTCACCGTCTTTATTCATCTTGGCAACTGCTTTATCAAATTCCTTGCCGTAGGTTTTACATTCAATGAGTAGGTATTCTGAATCATCTTTTTCCCGAAGCACGCACACATCAAGACGACCAGAAGTACCATGTCCGGCAGGCCATGTCTTTTCTAATATGAGACGGTCTGGAGCATATCCTTTGGTCAAAAGACGGTCTACACACTCCAACACGACCCAGTTTTCCGCTTGAGAGAAATTTTGTGTGGTTTTGGATTCGCTTTTGATAAGAGGACCGTAATTGATTTGTTCTTTCTGGAAGTCCACCTCTATTACGTATCGGTGGTTAGGGTACGTTTTTGCATACACATCAACGGCGTTTTCTTTCGGTTGAAAACCTAGAACACGCAACAGTTCCTTGTATTTTTGCATAAACGTTCTCCCAAACAGACGTTAAAAGCTCTTGTGGTTATTATAACAAATACGGATTATTTGCAAACAAGCAATTTTAAGCAAACTATGCAAAGTATGCTGTCTAACAATTCCGCACGGATAAATCCGGTAGAACATATGCCTTGTATCTGTGGCAGGTGCCGCCTCTACGGTGTTCGCTCACGCTCGCACCTAATCGGCGGCACGGTTTGTTCGCACCGTTCGCGCTCTCGCACCTCTCCTGCCACAATAGTATTATTAGTGTTAGTCATTACACATACTATTAATACTGAATCCATCTGTTACGTACTGTTGTGTTGGTATGTGTTCATTAGTAGCTATGTACTCTTTACACTGATTTATGATTAATAGGGTATGGGTTATTAATGTGTATCTTCACAGTCTTTCTTACCTCATTAAAACCATAAGCAATCATACGGGTTCATTGGGTTAATGTGTAAGTGTCTTAGTAGTTAGTTTGTTCACTAGGTTACTTTACACGTCTTTTTAGCTTCATCATCAATACAGGTCAATCGGTCTGTAATATATGCTCAAAATTCCCCTGGGAATTAGCAATTTCCAAATACTGTCATCACGCATAAGACACCTGGTTTGTTAGGTGTTTCTGTATCTCAATAATCAATTTTTGCAGCAAAGTTGGCGAAAGTGGGCGTATTTACAGTGTCTGACAGGCTTACATCACTTCATGCTGATTGAGCTTTCTACGACGGCACAGAGCTTAACCTGCCTAAAAATAGAACACATAGGTTGTATATAGAAAGGTCTAAACAGAAATACTGATTGGCAACAAAAATAGAACAGATAGATTGATAGTAGGGAAGTTAAGAACAGTTAAAGCTGTAAAAAGTAGGCAAGTTATGATTAATACCGTCGGTTTATTACTGCAACCGCATGCAGAGTTTGAGTTAAGTTCCAAGGCATGTGTGGATGATATTGAAGCTAATTGGAAGTATTTACGGAAACAGAAGGACTACTTCCCTGCATTAGAGCTGCTGCCGGATGAAAGGTTAAAGATAGAGTTCAGTCCAAGTAAGGTATGGTGTGGACAAAACTTGTATGAAATAGTTCCCAGTGATATACCACAAGTCCTGCTTCGGCTAAATACGTTACTGAACAAAGCTCACGTGTTAACCTGTCCGGCTATCCTGTTTTATGCTCATGTGTACCGGATTGATTATGCCAAGGTGTGTTATTTGCCGTTTAGTAGTCAAACAATGTGGTCTTGCTTACAAGAACAACATCGTGGCGGTCATTATAGGCAAGCGTTCACGTTCTATACAGATGATGGGCACATGGCTGCTGGCTCCTTAAAACGTCGCAAAGTGTGTTTCTATAACAAGACGGCTGAGATACTGCAGGATAAACGGAATGAGGATGAATTAAAGGATATACTCAATAATCTTCCCGGTACGTTCTATCGGTTGGAGTGTTCGCTCAAGACTGCTAAAGAAATTGACCGGGAATTAAAGGTGTGTAGTGTGTCGGTGGAATCCTGCTGTTTGAAGGACTTATCCCAGGAAAATGTAGTCAGAGCTGTACTGCAAAAGAATCTGGAAAAGACCGTACAACACTGGCACGTACCGGACAAAGCCAAAGCACTGGATAAAGTTCGTATGTGGCTAGACCAGAAGGAATACGAAAACACACGGTCATTACTGACTGATATGCTGCATGTGATGTCTTGTGTATATGTAGGTGTAGAAGATGTCCGGCAGATAATAGAAAAGAAGTTAGGTAAGCGAAGAGCTAGAGAGTTCATACAAAGATTTGAAAAGCTACAGTTGGAAGATGTGCATTGTCTGGCTGTGTTTAAGGAGACGTTTATGAAAGCAGTACAAGAATTAAATCCACTAAGTAACACGGATTTAGATGAATTAACCCGCAAAGAGATAGTAACTGAATCAGATACATGTCTTTTTGCCCCAGTACTACTAGCAATAGTGGAGCTGTTTATTTCAACCCCTTTGGGGTAATTAAGTACGGAGAAGCAAAAATGGAAGAATTAATGACTGTAGAAGAATTGGCAGAGTACCTGCGAACCACACCGGGAACGGTCTATACTTGGAAAAGTATGGGTATTATCCCACCAAAGTGTGTAAAGAAAATCGGACGTAAATTGTTATTTATTGTCCGTGAAATAGAAGAGTGGGTAAATAACCTGTAAAGCCAAGTAAAACTGCACAGAGGGCCTGTTTTGGCTCACAATTAAGGGTCTAAACACCCTTTGTGCAGGTTGTAAAGCAATCCAGGTGTGATTAAATGTGCAAGTACGCTTCTAATGCCTTACGAATGAGCCACGAAATACTACGTTCTTCCGTTTTAGAGCGTTTCTCAAGGGCTTGCACGATTTCCGGGGTAGCCACAAAAGCAATAGTTGGATTTGTTTTCTTAGGGGTCTGTTTTTCCATGGTTATATTATAACACATTGGGGTATTGAAAATCATAAATAGCTATTGACTATTGATAGTTTATGTATTATACTTATATATATTGGTATATATTGATAATTATTGAGAAGCAAAGTGAAGTAAAGAGTAGATGGGTGTGATATGAAGCATGTGAAGGAAATTGAAAAAGGCAAAGTGTATCTTATTGACTTCCGTGATAGTGAAGGTAAGCGGTGGCGTAAGAAAATACATGGCACAAAGAAATACGCTGTGGAAGTAGCTACACGCCTAATGAAAGAAAAAGAAGATGATGTTTTCTTTCCGGAACGTCGCACCTTAAAAGTAACGTATGGACAACTAGCAGATGCCTATTGGGAACTTCACGGGAAAGAACTTCCGGGGCGTTCGGCAAAGTCCATGTGGAAAATCTGCAAAGATAAATTTGGTAATGTTAAGATGAAAGATTTAACCAGTACAAAGTTACAGCAGTTCTATAATGAATTATTAACCAAAGGTGGAATCAAAAACAAGGGCCTCAAAAGCAGTACATGTAACCGTTATTTTGCTGTGTTAGGAGCTGTTATAGAATATGGTATCAAGCATGACTTGTGGAACGGTAAAAACCCGTGCGTAGTAGTAACTAAGAAGCCGGAAGATAATAACCGTGAGGCATATTGGGGTAATGATAAATTAACACAATTGTTCCAGTATTGCAAAAACAAACAAGCTCAACAAATTGTACGGTTTGCCCTTCATTCCGGCATGAGAAGAAGGGAAATCTTTGACCTTGATTGGTCTAATGTGGATATGGGTTTAGGAGTTATTTATATCCTTCAATCCAAAACCCATCAGAAACGTATAGTGCCTATGTCCGAACATTTGAAGGCGTTACTGCAAGAAATAGGTCCTAAGACATCCGGCAAAGTATTTACTATGAAGGTAAGTACATTTGAAAGTGCGTTTAAACGTGCTAAAGCCAAAGCCGGATTAAAGGGGCTCACGTTCCATGACCTGCGACATACGTTTGCTACTACGTTTCGGGTACGTAACGGGTCTATGTCTAACTTACAAGGCATTTTAGGGCATACTACACCGCGTATGACCAACCGCTATGCTCATTTAAGCCCGGAATATCTGAAAGAAGTTATTGCTTGTATGAATACGCCACAAGGTAAAGCGTAATAATTGACCGCACGCGCTCCAACCATAAAACAGGTTGGAGTGCGTGTCAAAAGTCCATTTTACGTACGATTTTATGCAGAAATGGACACTTTTTGGACACTTGACCATTTTGAGGGTGGTTGTCAGTGAGGTATAAAAAGGAAAATCCTCGTCGGAGAACGAGGACTAATAAGCGGTTAAAAATGGATTGTGAATGTCCCCATGTCAAGGGAACGCGCTACCGCTGCGCCAACTGGGCTTAAATCGAAGTGAATACCTATCTATTATAGCAAATTGTGTTTTGTTCGCAAAGGCCGCCGCGGATTTTTTCGTAGGTACGGGAGTACAGAGCCAAGCCGGCTTTTATTTAAAACTCCAAGCGTTTCCCATCGTGTTTTCAATATATTCCAACAGTCCTTTGTGCAGCAAAATGCGTTTATTGGTGCGGATGCGGTGGATTTTGCCCGGGTTTTCTTTGGAAGGCACTTCCAAAATAACGGTGGTGGTGCCGCGGGTCATATCCAGGTAGGTTTTCAGTTTTTGCAAGGCGTTCTTGGGATAATCGGCCGGGATGCGGATGGTGAATTCCTTGGCGATGTTGGAAATCAAATCGGTTACGCTGCTGACGTCCTGCAAGTTTAATTCAATGCGGGCGCTTTCGTCGTCTACGCGGATGTCTCCCAGAAAGTTCAAAATGGCGTTGGGCGCCAATTTGTGCGACATATTGGCATACGCCCGCGCAAAAGCGTTTACCATAATGGAGCCGGTGCAGTCTTCTATCACCATTTGGGCCCATTCTTCTTTGCGTTTGTTTTGGCGTTTTTTAAACAAGGTAATAATGCCCAGCACATTCAGCCGCCCGCTGGCGCGCCCTTCCAAAATGTCAATAATCGGCGTGCAGTGCAGCTGGGTCAAGTGTTCTTGGTATTTGGCCATGGGGTGCCCGCTGAAATAGAGGCCCAAGACTTCTTTTTCGTAGCTTAATAATTCATTTTGCGTAAGCGGTTTGGCCGCAACGGGCGCTTTTTGCTTTACGCTTAAGACGGAAGAAAAATCGTCCCCAAACAAATTGCCGGTGTTTTTTTCTTTTTCTTTGGCCACCAAATGCGCCAGATCTACGGCGTTGTCAATGTTGGCCAAGATATTGGCGCGGGTGATTTTGGGGTCTTGGCCGGGGGCGGTGCTGTCCAGCGCGCCGGCTTTGGTCAAGCTTTCAATGGTCTTTTTGTTGGCTTGGAACAAATCAATGCGGCTGCATAAATCTTCCAGCGATTTGTAAGGGCCGTCTTTTTCGCGTTCTTTTACGATGGAAAGGCATCCTTCCTCACCGGCGTTTTTAATGGCTTCTAGGGCGTAGCGGATGTATTCTTTGCCGTCGATGTTTTCCACCGAGAATTCCGGCTGGGATTTGTTTATGTCCGGCGGCAGAATTTCAAAACCCATGCTGCGGGCTTCTTCCAGGTACGTAACGATTTTGTTTTCCTTGTCGTCCGCGCCGATGGCGTTGTGGCCGATTTCGTTGGTTAGGGCGGCACACATAAATTCAATGGGATAGTTGGCCTTTAAATAAGCCGTTTGATACGATACCAAACCGTAGGCAAACGAGTGGGATTTGTTAAAACCGTATCCGGCAAAGGCTTTCATCTGCTCGTAAATATGGGTGGCGATTTTTTCGGAAATATGGTGCGCTTGGCAGCCTTCCACAAATTTTTTGCCGAATTTTTCCATTACGTCCAGCTTCTTTTTCCCCATGGCTTTGCGCAGGGTGTCTGCCTCGCCGGGGGTAAATCCGCCCAGTCGTTTGGAAATTTCCATGATTTGTTCCTGATACACCATACAGCCGTAGGTGTCCTTGAGCACATCTTCCAAAAGAGGCGTTTCGTAGACGATTTTTTCCTGCCCGTTTTTGCGGCGCACGAACATATCCATCATGCCCGATTCCATCGGGCCGGGGCGGTAGAGCGCCACCAAGGCGGATACGTCGCTGAATTTGGTGGGTTGGAGTTTTTTAATCAGGTCGCGCATGCCGCCGCTTTCCAGCTGGAAAATCCCCAGCGTTTTGCAGGCGCAGAGCAGGTCGTACGTTTTTTTGTCGTCCAGCGGAATTTTGTTGATGTCAAAATTCGGGTCGTGGCGCTGGCGAATCATTTTTTCGGCATTGTCGATGACGGTCAGCGTACGCAGGCCCAAAAAGTCCATTTTCAAAAGCCCCAGGTTGGAGCACGGCTCCCCTTCAAACTGGGTGGTAATCGCGTCCCGCGCGCCGCGTGCCAAGGGCACATATTCCGATACGGCTTCTTTGGTAATCAGCACGCCGGCTGCGTGGATGCCGGTGTGTCGTTTTAACCCTTCAATTTTGCGCGCCATTTCAAAAAGGCGTTTGCTTTGCGGGTTTTTCTCCACTTCGTTTTTAAGCTCGTTGATTTCCAGTGCTTTTTCCAACGTCATTTTGGGATCGTTGGGGATCATTTTGGCGATGCGGTTGGCTTCCGCCACCGGGATATCCATGGCGCGGGCCACGTCTTTTAGGGCCAGCTTGGCTTTCATGGTGCCAAAGGTAATGATTTGGGAAACTTTATCGTGCCCGTATTTTTGGCGTACGTAATCAATCACGCGTTCGCGCCCGGCGTCGGACATATCAATATCCAAATCGGGCATGCTCACGCGGTCGGGGTTCAAAAAGCGTTCAAACAGCAGTTTGTTTTGAATGGGGTCTACGCGGGTAATGTCCAGGCTGTAGGCCACCAGCGAGCCGGCGCCCGAGCCGCGGCCGGGCCCGATCGGAATGCCGTTGGCGCGGGCCCAGTTGATAAAATCCTGCACAATGAGGAAGTAGCAGTCAAAGCCCATGGTGATAATAACGTTAAATTCATACTCCAGCTGCTTCCAGTAATTATCCGGCACGTGGCCGTTCATCTTTTTGGTCAGGCCCTTGCGGCATAAGTCTTTAAAATACTCGGCCGAACTGGAAAACTCGGGCGGGATGTCAAACTTGGGCAAAATAAACCCGTGTTTGGGAAATTCCAAATTGCATTTTTCGGCAATCGCCAAGGTGTTGGTGCAGGCTTCGGGCGTGTGTTCAAACAGGGCGCACATTTCTTCGGGCGATTTAAAATACAGTTCGTGCGACATTTGCATCCGGCGCGGGTCGTTGAGCGTTTTGCCGGTGGCAATACACACGTGCACGTCGTGGGCTTCCCAGTCTTCTTTCTTTTCGTAGTGGCAGTCGTTGGTGGCCACCAGCGGAATGCCAGTGCGTTTGGACACGTCTTTTAAAAGCGGCAGGGCTTCCACCTCTTCGCGAATGCCGTGATCCATCAGCTCAATATAATAATTTCCTTTGCCGAAGATATCTTCGTATTCTTTGGCCAGCCGGCAGGCTTCTTCAAACGCGCCTTCCCGCACGTATTGGGACAAGAACCCTTTCAAACAGCCCGACAGGCACAGCAGCCCGCCGCTGTGCTGGGCTAAGAGTTCTTTGTCTATGCGGGGGTGATAATAAAATCCGTCCACCCACGCCATGGAGTTGAGTTTTACCAGGTTCTGGTAGCCTTCGTGGTTGCGGACTAAAATGGTCAAATGGCCGGTGCGGGATTTGTCTTTTTCGGTGTATTTGCCTTCGGTAATGTAGAATTCGCAGCCGATAATGGGCTTAATGCCGGCGGCGCGGGCCGAATCGTAAAAATCCAGCGCGCCGTACATATTGCCGTGGTCGGTAATGGCCATGGCGGGAATGCCCTGGGCGGCTAAACTCTGCAAAAAGCGGGAAGGCTTGTGGTTTTCGGACACGCGCAGCATCCCGTCCAAAAGCGAGTATTCGGTATGATTGTGCAGTTGTACAAATTCGGCCATAAAACAGAGAAACCCTTATTGACTGATCTTGGGCGCGGCAAGCGCGCGGGGACGGGGAACGTCCAAAATGTTATAAGATGTATATATGAAACATTATAGTAAATTAAAAGAGACAAAAATTTCTTCCAAAACGCTCTATCGCGGCGTGCTGGGAGTGAAGCTGGACGAAGTAAAATTATTAAACGGCCGCACGTCCACCCGGCTGTATTTTGACCATCACGGCGCAAGCGGCATTTTGCCGGTGGAAGACGGCAGTGTATACCTGGTGCAGCAATACCGCTACCCGATTCGGCAGGCCACGTGGGAAATCCCCGCCGGCAAGCGGGAAAAAGGGCAAAGCTTTTTGGCCTGTGCCAAGGCGGAGCTGAAACAGGAAACGGGTTTGACGGCCGAGTCGCTTAAAGAAATTATGGTGTTTCATCCGTGCAACGCGTTTTCCAACGAAGAACAGCACCTGTATTTGGCCACGGGGCTTACGCGCGGCAAAGACCAGCCGGACGAAGACGAGTTTTTGAATTTGCAGAAATTCCCGCTGGAAAAAGCGTATAAGATGATTGAAAAAGGCGAAATTACCGACGCGAAAACGATTATTACCCTGCAGTGGTATCGGATTCACGGCAAGTAAGAGAAACGCTGTTTCCGTTCATCTTTAACAAGGAGACAATACTATGAAGAAAGGGTTTACGTTAATCGAACTGTTGGTAGTCGTTTTGATTATTGGTATTTTGGCGGCGGTTGCAATGCCGCAATATACCTTGGCGGTTGAAAAAGCGCGTTCGGCCGAGGCGTTTGAGACGATGAAATCCTTGGGCGATGCGATGGAGTTATATCGCTTGCAAAACGGGGGGGATATGAGCGCGTTTACCTCTTCTACCGATAGGTGGGGACTGCTGGATATTGATTTTCCTCTGCCGGCCTCGGGGCATACCAATGCGCAAACACTTGGCTTAAAAGAAAGCAAAAATTTTACTTATTCGTTGGAATCTCCCAATTTTGTGCGCGCTTACCGCGGAACGGCGCAAGGAAATCAGTGGACCAATCACGATTATGATTTGTTCTTGGATTTAAACGGGGAACAATGGTCTTTTTCTAAAAAAGGATACCGTTTGTGCGGAGCCGTTACGACGCAAGGACAGAAAATTTGCCGTTCGATGGGCACGCTCCTTTCGGGAGACAAATACTTAATTAAATAATTGCATCCCAAAAGTTAGGTTCTTCCCCGTCGCTTCCGTTGCAGACGGGGCCGCCAGCGACGCCCAAAATTTGAAGCGGCGGCTTAGACGAACAGCAGATCGGCGTTTGCGTTTGGTCATATCAGCGGCACGGGCGCCACACGGTCAAGGCCGCGGGCGCAACGGAAATTTCCAGCTTGTCGGCGGTTTTGCGCGGTTCACCGTCAATGTGGTAGATGATTTCTCCCGGGCGGGTAATAAGCGCTTTTTTTACGTGTTCCGTCTTTGTAATGCCAAAGGGGCGCCATTTGTCCGTAAAGAAAGACGGTGCGGCCAGCGCCAGCTTCCATTTGGGTGCGTCGGACACGGTAACCATATCCAATTGCCCGTCCGTCAGGCTGGCCTCGGGCGCGATTTTAAAATTGCTGCCATACTGCCGCCCGTTGGCAAACACCAGCGTCAGCGGGGCCAGCGTGCGCGTTTGCCCGTCCACTTCCAAAGCGATGGTTTTGGGTTTATAAGTAAAAGCCGTCCGGGCGCCGATTTTAAAATAAGGCCACATGCCCCGGGCGCCGGTTTTGCCCTGTTCCATAAACTGCCAGGCGATGTCCGCCTCGATGCCGACGCCGGCCAAATTTAAAAAGAGTTCTCCGTTGGCGTAGCCGACGTCGCACGGAAAGGGGCGCGGCTTTTGCAGCCGGGCGAGGGCTTCTTGCGGCAAAAGGGGCATGCCCAGCTCGCGCGCAAAACCGTTGCCGGAGCCGTTGGGAATCACGCCCAAAGCCGTTTGCGAGCCTACCAGCCCGCGCGCCGTTTCGTTGATGGTGCCGTCCCCCCCGATGGCAATGGCGGCTTGGTAGCCGGCCAGTACGGCCGCGCGCGCCAGCTGGGTGGCGTGGCCGGGGGCTTGGGTCAGGCGCATATCCGCACCGGGAAAGTTGAGCTGAATGGCTTTGCCAATCGCTTCAATTTTATCCGCATCACCTTTTAATTTGCCGCTGTGCGGATTTAAGATAAAAAGAAGTTTCATAATTTTTTGCGCGCCTCCGGCTGGGCCGGGGCGGAAGGATTTTCCAGCAAGGCTTCGTAAATGCGTTCGGTTTTAAGAAGGCCGTTCCCGATTCCGGCGATCGTTCCGCCGGCCGATAAAACAAAAACCATAAACACGGCAAACAAGCCCAAATTCACTAGGGTGCCGATGCTTTTCATCGGGATTTGCACCGGGCCGTAGGTGGTGTTTAGCTGCAAATCCGCCAACTGCATGACCGGCACGACGGCGTTTCCGTTTACAAATACCTTGTACATGCCCACCAGCGAAAAGAAAATCAGCAACAGCCCCGCACAAATTAACAAATAGCCGAAAATTTTATTCATACGCACTCCTTTTCAAATTATAACAAAACGGGCAGCAAGTCCGGCAGAGAGGCAATTTTTAAATAAGGCGGATCTTGCGGCTCGGGCATTTCTTCGTGTTTCCAGTTAAAGGGGCTGGGCTGATAGGCGGCTTGGGCGCCGGCCTGCAGAGCGGGGAAAATATCCGATCGCAGCGAATTGCCCACCATCAACACTTCCTGCGGTTTGGCGTTTAAGCGCACAAACAGGGCGCGGTAGGCGGCGGGCGTCTTGTCGCTGACGATTTCCACATGGTTAAAAAGCGGCTGCAGGCCCGAGCGTTCCAGCTTGCGCTGTTGGTCTAACAAATCGCCTTTGGTAATGACGGACAAATGATATTTCCCCGTTAGTTTTTCAAGCGTGTCTTTCACGCCGGGCAACACTTCCACCGGGTGCAAAATAAGCCGCCTGCCGATTTGGAGGATTTCTTTCAGCGCGCCTGCCGCCTGCTGCGGGGGGAGTATTTCCAAGGCCGTTTGCATCATGGAAAGCATACAGCTTTTGGCCCCGTAGCCGAAGGTTTCCAAATTGTCCATTTCGGTTTGAAACAGACGGTCTATGGCTTGCTGTTGGGAAAGAAAGGGCGCCATCAGGCGGGCAAAGTCCCGCTCGGACTGGCGGTAAAATTCTTCGTTTTTCCAAAGGGTGTCGTCGGCGTCAAAACAGACAAAGCGGACGGATCGGGCGCTAAAAGGCATTTCTTCTCCGGCGGGCGGCGCGCGGAGCGCCCCCTGTATTTGATATACTTTATTATATATGTTTTAGAATAAGAAGGTTTTATGAAAACAAGCACAGAAATCAGAAACGGTTATTTAGAATTTTTCCATTCCAAAGGGCTCCCTATTTTGCCCTCCAGCTCGCTGATTCCCCATTCGGATCCGACTTTGCTTTTTACCTCTGCCGGTATGGTGCAGTTTAAAGCCAATTTGCTGGGGATCGACAACTCCCTCAAAAATGCCGCCACCTGCCAAAAATGCGTGCGCACCACGGATATCGACAGCGTAGGCTTTACCGAGCGGCACCTGACGTTTTTTGAAATGCTGGGCAACTTTTCCTTTGGCGACTACTTTAAAAAAGAAGCCATCGACTGGGCCTGGGAATATCTGACCAAAGTGCTTGCCATTCCGGCCGATAAACTCTACGTCAGCATCTACAAAGGGGGCATCGCCCCGCGCGACGCCGAGGCCTACGAATACTGGCGCAAATATGTGCCGGCCGATCGGATTTTTGAACTGGGCGAGGCTGACAACTTTTGGACGATGGGCCCCACCGGCCCCTGCGGCCCGTGCACGGAAATTTATTACGACTTCGGCCCCAAAGGCTGCAAAAACCCGCATTGCGACATTACCTGCGACTGCGGCCGATTCGTAGAAATTTGGAACATCGTTTTTGAAAGCTACAACCGCCAGGAAGACGGCACCTTTAAACCCCTTCCGCACAACAACATTGATACCGGCATGGGCCTAGAACGTCTGTGCATGGCCATGCAGGGCGCCAAAAACGTGTTTGAAACGGATTTGTTCACCCCGCTTACGGCGCAAGCCAAAAAAGACTTACACATTACGGGCGAAACGAAAGAAGAAATTTCTGCGCTTCGCATTATTGCAGACCACGTGCGCAGTTCCAGCTTTTTGATTGCCGAAGGAATTTTGCCTTCCAACGAAGGCCGCGGCTATATTTTGCGCCGCTTGATCCGCCGCGCCGCGCGCTATGCCAAGCTGATGGGCAACGATAAGCCCTACCTCTACACGCTGGTGCCGGTGGTGCAGCGCATTTTTGCGGGGCTGTATCCGGAAATCGACAAGAACTTGTCCCACATTCAGGACGTTTTAAAACAAGAAGAAAAAACCTTCCTGAAAACGTTGGTTACCGGCGAAGAAAAACTGGCGGCTTTGTTAGCGGCCTGCGGCAAAACCTTGCCCGGAGAAGAAGCTTTTCACCTGCACGAAACGTACGGATTTCCGCTGGAGCTGACCAAAGAAATCGCCGCCGCCAAAGGCGTAGCGGTGGATATGGCCGGCTACGAAAAAGCCAAAGAAGCGGCGCAGGAAAAGAGCCGCTCGTATGCGGACGAATTTACCAAAGGCAAAGCCGTTATGATGCAAAAATTGGAAAACGGCTATCCCGCCACGCATTTTACCGGATACGACACGCTGGAAGACGCGGCCGAAGTGCTGGCGCTTTTAAACGACAAATTTGAACCGTGCGACAGCCTGCAGGGCGAAGGGTACGCCGTGTTTAACCAAACGCCTTTTTACGCCGAATCCGGCGGACAGGTGGGTGACAAAGGCCTTGTTTTGGCGGGCGGCAAAGAAATCGCCCGCGTGGAAGACGTACAAAAACCGCTGGGCAAAGTGTATTTGCATAAAGTCAACGGCACGCTTAAAAAAAGCGAACGGGTTACCCTGCGGGTGGACGCCGCCCTGCGCAAACGCTGCATGGCCAACCACAGCGCCATTCACTTGGTAAACGCCGCACTGCGCCAAGTGTTCGGCACGTCGGTGCATCAAAGCGGGTCATACGTATCGCCGGAGCGGTTCCGCTTTGACTATACGCTTTCCAAAACGCCGTCGGCCGAAGAATTAAACCGCGCGTGGCAAATTGCCAACCAGGCGGCCGAAGCCGCCCTGACGGTTACGTGCCAAGTGCGTCCGTTGGCGGATGCCGAAAAGCTGGGAGCCGTAACCCTGCTGGGCGAAACGTATGCCGACCCGGCCCGTTTTGTGCTGATGGGGGGCGA
Organism: Elusimicrobium sp. An273; assembly: GCF_002159705.1. Taxonomy (NCBI): domain Bacteria; kingdom Pseudomonadati; phylum Elusimicrobiota; class Elusimicrobia; order Elusimicrobiales; family Elusimicrobiaceae; genus Candidatus Avelusimicrobium; species Candidatus Avelusimicrobium gallicola. The sequence goes on along the minus strand of NZ_NFJD01000001.1, from coordinate 398,877 downwards.
CTTTGAACACCCGGAACAAAAATACAGTTTGGAACTGTGCGCCGGTACGCACGTCAAAAACACGGCGGATGTAATCACGGTGCTGGTGCTTAAGGAAGGCTCCGTTTCCGCCGGGGTGCGCCGCATTGAAGGCGTGGCGGGGTATGCCGCGCTGGACTATTTGAAAGAAGTCAACCGCCAAGCCGATGCGTTGGCCGCGCGGCTGGAAGTACCGGCCAAAGACGTATTTACGCGCGTGGGCGCGATTATGGACGAGCTCAAAGAAGTCAAACGCCGCTACACGCAATTCCGCGAGAGAACGCTGGTTGCCGGCGGCATGAACGAAATGACGTTTACGATGAAAAACGGTTCTTCGCTGGTGCTGCGCCAAGCAGACGGCGCCGAGCCCAAAGAACTGCGCACCATTGCCGATACCGTAGCGCAAAAATACAAACAGGCGCTGATTATCGTGATGTGCGACAAAGAAGGCAAACGATCGTTTGTCGTCAAAATGGCGGGCAAGCTGCCCAACACCGATGCGGTAACCGTGGCCAAGATGATCGCGGCGGACTTAAACGGCCGCGCCGGCGGACGGCCCGATTTCGCCCAAGGCGGCGGCGAGGCCAAACGCCCGTGGCGGGACTTAATCGGCCAACTGCAAGAAACGCTGTAATTCTATATTAGTAGCAAAAGCCCCGGCTTGGCGCCGGGGCTTTTTATTCTGCCTGTTTATAAACTGCCTATTTATCAAAAACCCCGCGTTTTCCAAAGGCACCCGCGGGGTTAAATGGTGGTAGGGGATTCGCCTTCCGGTAATTTTCCTGACGGAAAATTCCTGCAGGCCGGGCTCGCGGTTTGGGCCTTGCGCGCTTGCAGGCGCAAACCCAAACATCGCTGCGCCTTTCGAATCCTAGCGCAGGCCAAGCAGTTGGCCTGCTTTCCTACCTGCCTATAAAAAACCCGCGTTTGCCAAAGGCACCCGCGGGGTTAAATGGTGGTAGGAATAGGATTCGAACCTATGTAGGGCGTAGCCCGACGGTTTTACAGACCGTTGCTTTTGACCGCTCAGCCATCCTACCAAACAAACCGTTAAAAACGCCGGGAACCAGAAGCCCCCGGGCCTTAGTTATTACTTAAACAACTAGGTACAAATATTATAACAAAAAAATTATTTCCTGTCATCCGCTTTACTAGCCCCCTGCGGCGGCCAACGCCGCGGTCTGCCGTCGGGCAATAAGTCCGTAAAATTGCTAAAATATCACTATGCCAAAGACCACAACCACCCCTTTAATGAAACAATACTACGACATCCGGGCCCAATACCCGGGGATTGTTTTGTTCTTCCGGTTAGGCGATTTTTACGAAATGTTTGACGAGCAGGCCCGCGAAGTAAGCGCGTTGTTGGGGCTCACGCTCACCGCGCGCAACGGCACGCCCATGTGCGGCATTCCCTACCACGCGGCAAACAACTACATTGTACGGCTTCTCAACGCCGGGAAGAAGATTGGTATCTGCGAGCAGACCAGCTCGGTAATGGACAAAAATACCAAATTGTTTGAACGCAAAGTCATTCGCGTCATTACGCCCGGCACGCTGATGGAAGATACGCTTCTGGACGCCAACCAGTCCAACTATTTGGTGGCGCTGAGCGCCGGGGCAAACGGGTGGGCGCTGTCGTGCGTGGAGGTGTCTACCGGCGAGTTTTGGATCAATCAAAACGACAAAGACCCCACTCTAACCAACTTGGCGGCGGCGCTGGCGGCAATTAACCCTTCGGAAATTATCGGAGACAAAGACAGCTTGGCCCTGCTGAAAACAAAAGTGGTGCTTCCGGGCAACCTGACGCTTACCGAACGCCCCGCGTTTGACGGGGATTACACTCTGCCGGACAATTGGCCTTCTTTAAGCGCATGGGGCAACAAGCGCAAGGCTCTTGCCTGCGCCCTGCAGACGATGGACTATTTAAACGTTACCGAGCCCAGCTTTAAAACGGTTTTGATTCCGTCGTACCGGGAACTGAAAGAATGTTTGCAGATTGACGAAAACGCCGTAGCGTCTTTGGAGCTGGTCAAAAGCCAGGAAGGGGGGCGCAAAGGCAGCCTGTGGGCCCTGTTGGACAAAACCAAAACGGCGGTAGGAAGCCGCAAATTAAAAGAATGGATTTTGCACCCGCTGATGGATCCGGGGGAAATTGCCCAGCGGCAGGATTGCGTGGAAGGCTTTGCCAAAAACCCGGCGGCCGTGGCCGATTTGACGGCTTTGCTGGAAAACATTTCCGACATTGAACGCATCATGACGCGCACCGCTACCGGCACGGCGTCGCCGCGGGATTTGTCGGGGTTGAGGCAGTCTTTATTAAACGTAGACCCGATCGCCCGCTGGTTTGAAACCTACGGGGCGGCCATTGCCCCGCATTTGCAGGCCAAATTTACCGAAATTTTGCCGGTGCTTCAAAATATGGCGCGGGTTTTGTACGACGCCATTGACGAAAACCCGCCGCTTCGCCTATCGGACGGGCACGTCATCCGCCGGGGCTACAACGCCGAGCTGGATGAACTGCGCTCGCTTAAGTCCAACGGCAGCAAAAGCATGGAAGAAATCTGCGCCCGCGAGCGCGAAAAAACGGGAATTTCCACGATGAAAGTGGGGTATAACTCCGTTTTCGGCTATTATTTTGAAGTGACCAAATCCCACATTGATAAGGTGCCTTATTCCTACGTGCGCAAGCAGACGCTAGTCAATGCGGAACGGTTTATTACCGAAGAACTCAAAGAACTGGAAGACAAAATTTTAAATGCCGAGCAAAAAATCCTGCGCTTGGAAAGCGCCTTGTTTGATGCCGTTCGCAAAACGCTGGCGGCGCAGATTAATAATTTAAAAGACTTTGCCCACATTGTTTCGGAGCTGGACGTGTATGTATCGCTGGCGCTGTGCGCGTTGCAGGGCGGCTGGGTAAAGCCCGTGGTGGACAACAGTACCGAACTGCACTACCAAAACGGCCGCCACCCGCTGGTGGAAGCTACCCTGCCTGCCGGCAGTTTCGTGCCCAACAGCTTGGATATCGGCACGCCGCAAAACCAAATTATGCTGATTACCGGCCCCAATATGGGTGGCAAAAGCGTGTTTTTAAAACAAACCGCCATTTTGGTGATTTTGGCGCAAATGGGCAGTTTTGTGCCGGCTTCGTCGGCTAGAGTAGGGATTGTGGATAAAATTATGACGCGCATCGGCGCGCACGACGCGTTAAGCCGCGGCAACTCCACTTTTATGGTGGAAATGAACGAAACTGCGCATATTTTGGCGTCCAAAACGCCGCGCAGCCTGATTTTGCTGGACGAAGTGGGCCGCGGCACTTCCACCTTTGACGGCATTTCCATTGCGTGGGCGATTGTGGAGTATTTATACCAGCCGCACGGCGGCCCCAAGGTGCTGTTTGCCACGCATTATTTTGAATTGGTGGATTTGGAAAACAAATACGAAAGCGTGCGCAACTACCACGTGGAAGCCAAGGAATATAAAGACGCTTGCGGCGCCAGCCGGCTGGCGTTTTTGTATCAAATTTTGCCCGGCCCGGCTGACCGTTCTTACGGCATTCACGTGGCCGAAATCGCCGGTTTGCCGGCGGCGTGCACGCTGCGCGCCAAAAAAGTGCTGAAAGATTTGGAAGCCAAGAAAGGGGCCAAAATATCGGCCAAGGAGCAGGATATGGTAAAGGACTTGTTCTCCTCGCCGATTGTGGAAGAAATCAAAATGGCCGACCCAGACAAACTTACGCCGCTGGCGGCGCTGCAGTTAATTTGCGAATGGAAGAAACGAATCAATGAGTAACATACGCGTATTGGACGAAAAAACGGCAGGCAAAATCGCCGCGGGCGAAGTGATTGAACGCCCGGCGGGCGTGCTGAAAGAATTGCTGGAAAACGCGGTGGACGCGGGCGCCACAAGCATTAACATCGATATAGAAGGCGCCGGGCGCGAGCTCATCCGCATTAACGACAACGGCTGCGGAATGGACGAAGAAGACCTGGAGCAAAGCGTACTGCGCCACGCTACGAGCAAAATCCGCTCGTTTGACGATTTGACCACCTTGCAGACGTTCGGTTTTCGCGGGGAAGCGCTGTATTCCGTGGCGGCGGTTTCGCGCATGACGCTTACCAGCTGCACCGGCGAAGGCGCCGGGCACCGCTTGGAACTGCACGCGGGGAAAGTATTTTCCAAAAGTCCGGCCCCGGCCATCAAAGGCACCACGGTGGAAATACGCGATTTGTTTTATAACGTGCCGGCCCGGCTTAAATTTTTAAAAAGCGATTCATACGAACGCGCCTGCCTGCTAAAAGTAATTGAAGAAAGCGCCTTGGCCAATTTAAAAGTGGCGTACCGGGTGCACGTGAACGGCCGCACCGTGTACGATTTGCCCGCCCAATCCGGCCCGTTTGAACAGGCCGTGATTGCCCGCGCCAAAGCGATTTTGGGCGAAGAAGTGGCGGGGTCTTTGCTGTTTAAAGCGTTTGACGAAGGAAAACTAAATTTGTTCCTCTCGCCGGCGGATAAATTGGTAACCGTGCGCGATATGCAGTATATTTTCGTCAACCGCCGCCCGATAGATTCCAAAACGGTTCAGCAGGCTATTTACAAAGCCTATCAAAACGTCCGCCCCAAAGACCGCCACCCGGCGTTTTTGGTCTATATGACGCTTAATCCGGCGGATTTTGACGTCAACATCCACCCGCAAAAGCGGGACATTCGCTTTGAAAACGAAAACAGAGTGTTCGGCCGGATTATGAACGACGCGGGGGAAGTGATTTTTGGACAATCCCGCCCGGTGGACGTACGGCTGGAAGCACCGCAAATGACGCTGCCGCCTGCCGCGCAGGAGGCGGCCCAAAAGCTTTTGTCCCCGGCGGCTCCAACGCCCATGGAAACCTTTGCCGCGGCGTGCGCCGCCCGGCCGGCGCAGGCCTTTTCGCCCAAGCCGCATTTTGTGATAAAAGAGACGGAAGACCCCGCCGAATATATCGCTCGCCCGGAAGGCGAACCGTCGGGCACGGATGTTCCTTCCCCGTCCGCTCCCGCGCCGCGCGCTTCCCTGCCGGAGGAAACGCCTTCGTGGTATCAGGGGCCCTATCACTATTTGGGGCAATTGCAGCGGAGTTATCTGCTGTTTGAAAATCCGCAGGGATTGGTGGTAATAGACCAGCACGCCGCGCAGGAACGCGTGCTGTTTGAACATTATCTGGACGCGTTTGAACGGCGGGGCGTGAAAGTGCAAAAGCTCCTTTTCCCGGTGCATGTGGATTTGCCGCCTTCCAACGCGGAGACTTTGCTTTCGTGGGCGGCTTGGCTCAAAACGGCCGGTTTTGAAGTGGAGCCTTTTTCAGCCCGCACCGTGCTGGTGCGCACCATGCCGCATATGATTCGCTTTAAAGAAGACGATATGAAAGAATTTATCGTATCACTTTCGCAAGTGGTGGGCGACCCGTCCAAATCCACCGAAACGCTCAAACGCAATATGGTGGCCATGCTGGCCTGCAAAAAAGCCATCAAGGCGCACGACGCTATTTCGCCGGCAGAGGCGGAAGGCTTGCTTGAAAATATGAAAAAGTGCAAAGACGGCATGCACTGCCCGCACGGCAGGCCCTGCATTGCGCAGGTGGATATGAAACAGTTGGATAAATTATTCGGGAGATAAGACATGCAAATAGACCGGATTACGTGTGTGTGTTTTAGCGCCACGGGGCTTACCCAAAAAACGGCGGATCTGTTTACGGACGCGTTTGGCGCCCCGGTAAAAAAGGTGGACATTACCCCCTTTTCTGCAGAGGACGTTTCGCTTTCTTTCGGCCCGAGCGAACTCGTAGTGTTTGCCGCGCCCGTATACGGCGGGCGGATCCCCGCGGCGGCGGCGCGGCGGCTTTCGCACCTGAAAGGGAACCACACCCCGGCCGTTGTGCTGGCGGTGTACGGAAACCGGGATTATGACGACGCTTTGCTGGAAATGCAGGATATTGCCTTGGCGGGCGGGTTTGTGCCCGTTGCGGCGGCGGCGCCGGTGGCGCAGCATTCGTTAATGCCCCGCGTAGCCAAAGGACGCCCGGATGAAAAAGACGCATCCCTGTTGGCGGCGTTTGCAAAGCGCGTGCAGCAATACCTCCGGCAGGCGGATGCGCAGGAACTGACGGTTCCCTCCGTTAAGGGCAAGCGGCCTTATCAAGCGTATCCTAAAATTCCGTTTCAGCCGTCGGCTTCATCGGCCTGCGTAAAGTGCGGCGTTTGCGCCCAAGCGTGCCCCACCGGGGCCATTTCGCTTGAAAACCCGTCCCAAACGGACGCTTCCCGCTGCATCAGCTGTATGCGTTGCGTGGCTGTGTGCCCGCACCATGCCCGAGGCATTAATAAACTGTTGCAGGGGGTGGCGCAAGCGGCCTTCCTGCTAAAATACGGCGCCCGCAAAGAGCCGGAATTCTATTGTAACGACAAATCCTAAAAACAACCCCCGGAGGTTTGCTTCGGGGGTTCTTTTTTGCAGGCAAATTGATTTGTATTACGGAAGAATAGGCAGGTAAACCGAGAGGGAGACCTTCGGAACCGTAGAGTTCGGATTTTTCCCTTCTGACTCAAACATAAACCAAAGCGGCTTGCTGAAGTCCTTCCACTCCTGCAGCGACATGCCTGTCTTCTCACGCAACAGTTTGGCGGTTTCTTCGGTTATAAACATGGGATCCATTAAGTTTTCTTTGCGCAGATGGGAATCATACATGTCCGCATATTTTTTAAGCACTTCGGAGTATTGTTCTTTCATCGGGAAGTACAGAAAGAGGGCCGCCGGCGGCATATGTATTTGAACCAGCAAGTCCGTAGAAGTAGTTTCAATCAGGTGCCCCATACCGCAATGCACCACAATCACATCATAAAAGGGCTTGACCGCATTGATATAGCGCGCCCACTGTCTGTTCCGTTCCGCCACGCCCCATGTGGAAGCATGTATCTTGTAATGCGTGGCCAAGACCATGTAGGGAAACGTACTGTCGGAGATGTCTTGCCCGCCAGGAACGGTTACTTCGTAAGCGCCTATCTTGGTGCCTAGGTAAAAGCCGTCTTTCTGTTTATCAATCGTAAAAATCTGATCATCCAGCGACAATTGATCTATATTCAGCTCGTCCGCGGTCTGAAATAAGGCGGGATAGCTTTTTCTCCAGGGATCTGCCGTGCCTGCTTTTTTAATATACGGATCGGTTGCCTCTTGCCGAAGGGCAAATTCCGAAGCCAGCAGAATGCGGGCATTGGGGTTGTTCTGCCGTACAGTGCGCAAAAGGGTCATGACTTCAAGCGGAACGTCTTCACTACCATGAGATTCGCCGATATAGATGAGTTTAATTCCGGATAAAATTTTTGCATAGTCTATGGGAGTATTCTTTCCCTCAAACTTAAACGAAGCATTCGAATCGGAAAACGCCTGGGTTAGTTCTTCCTCTGTTTCTTGCAGCTCTTGCCGCGCGCGTTGTTGGGCTTGCTTGTTTTTTTCTATAAAATCTTCCCAAGAAAGCGATACGGTTTCTTTGTTTTGCTGGATCAGCTGGTTTAGGGCCTGTTGGGCTTGTGCAAAGGAATCGTCCGATGAGGCCTGTTTCTGTTTGTTGTAGTCGTTTTGCTGTTGAAAGATCGCGCGGGAGATGGCCGCTTGCCGGCTGGTCGTGTCGGACACTTGCCGAAGTGGGCGTGCATTGGCCAGGAAAGGGGTCATGCACAAGACAGACAGTAAAAGGGCAGAAAATTTTTTCATATTTTTATTTTAAAAGAGTTTTCCCCCAAAAAAACAGGGCCATAAGACCCAGTGCAATCTAGGCTCTGAGTGAAAGGGCGGGAACGGAAAATCCATTGGGGTAAGCGAAATTCCCGTTCGGACTTGGGCCGCGGCGCTTAGGGCGTGCGCGTCGGCGGGCGCGGAGGAAGGAAACGGGCCGTTCCTGGTTAAGTTGCACACCGGGAGAGAGACGATTAAAAAACCGCGTTTTTCACGCGGCATTTGCATCGATATTTGCTCTTCACAGCAAGACCAAAAAAAGGTATCCTTTATGTATATTCTCTATTGGAGGGCATATGCCTGAAAATCCGATTTTGGAACGTGTATTATTTTCTGAACAACAATTAGCCGACCGGGTGGCTGAACTCGGCCGCCAAATTTCTGCCGATTACCGCGGCAAACTGCCGCTGTTTGTGGGTATTTTGCGCGGATGCATTTTGTTCTATTCCGATTTGATGAAAAACATCAGCGTGGACTGCAATATGGATTTTATGTGTCTGTCTTCTTACTCGGGCACTTCCAGCACCGGGCAGGTGCGCACCATGTTGGATTTGCGCGAAAGCATCAAAGGCCGCCACGTGATTATCGTGGAAGACATTGTGGATACGGGGCTGACGCTGAACTATTTGCTGGGCAACCTGCAAAACCGCGGCGCCGCCAGCATTGAAATCTGCTGCCTGCTGGATAAGCCGTGCAACCGCAAGGTGGACGTACATCCCAAATATGTGGGTTTTACCGTAGAGAATGAATTTGTGATTGGTTACGGGTTGGATTACAACGAACTATACCGCAACCTGCCGTATATAGGGGTATTTAGAAAATAATGAAGAATAACAAAAATCAGAATAACCGCCGCATCGTTTCCGTGGGGCAGATTGTAGGCTGGATCGCCGTGTTTATACTGGCTGTACTGCTGTTTAACAAGCCGGGCGTTAAGCAGACGGAGCTGGACTATTCCGAATTTAAACACAAAGTAGCGTCTTCGGAAGTATCGGATTTGACGATTGCTCCCGGCGTGATTAGCGGAATGTACAAAAACGAAAAAGGCGAATTCGCCCCGTTTAAAACGGTGCGCATGGACGACCCGGAACTCGTCAGCCAGCTGTCGGCGGCGGATATCAAGTACAAAGCCGAAGCGGATAACAGCTGGGTAAGCAACATTTTGTTTAATGTACTGTGGATTTTTCTGTTGATCGGATTGTGGTGGTTCATCTTCCTGCGCCCGCAGCGAAACGACGGCCGCAGCGCCATGAACTTTGCCCGTTCCAAAGCCAAAATGCAGGATCCTTCCCAGCAGACCGTTACGTTTAAAGACGTAGCCGGCTGCGACGAGGCCAAAGAAGAACTGCAAGACGTTATTAAATTTCTTAAAAACCCCAAAAAATTTCAAAAATTAGGCGGCAAACTGCCCAAAGGCGTTTTGCTCTACGGCGCGCCCGGCACGGGGAAAACCCTGCTGGCCAAAGCCGTTGCGGGCGAAGCGGGGGTGGCGTTCTTCTCCGCGTCGGCTTCCGAATTTGTGGAGATGTTCGTCGGCGTGGGCGCGGCGCGCGTGCGCGACTTGTTTGACCAAGCCAAAAAGAATTCTCCCGCCATTATTTTTATTGACGAGCTGGACGCCGTCGGAAGAAGACGTTTTGCCGGCATCGGCGGCGGGCACGACGAACGCGAGCAGACACTCAACCAACTGCTTATTGAACTGGACGGCTTTGAAAGCAAACAAGGCATTATTTTAATGGCCTCCACCAACCGCCCGGACGTGCTGGATCCGGCGCTTATCCGCCCCGGCCGTTTTGACCGTCATATTTCCGTTCCCGCGCCGGACTTAAAAGGGCGCGAAGAAATTTTAAAAGTACACGCCAAAAAAGTAAAACTGGGCGCCGATGTGGACTTAAAAGTGGTGGCCAAAGGAACGCCCGGCTTTGTAGGGGCGGACTTGGCCAACGTCGTCAACGAAGCGGCCATTTTGGCCGCGCGTGCCGATAAAGACGCGGTCACCAAAAGTGATATGGACGAAGCGGTGGAACGCGTGATTGCCGGCCCGCAGAAGAAAAGCCGCATCATTTCCCCCAAAGAACAGCGCATTATCGCCGCGCACGAAGTGGGGCACACGGTGGTCGCCCGGCTGACGAATCATTCCGACCCGGTGCATAAAGTAACCATCATTCCCCGCGGCCAAGCGTTGGGCTACACGATGCAGCTGCCGCTGGAAGATAAATTTTTAACCAGCAAGTCGGAACTGTTGGACAAGCTGTGCATCCTCCTGGCCGGCCGCGCCGCCGAAGAAATTGTGTTTGGCGAAATTACGTCCGGCGCCAGCGACGATTTGAACAAAACCATGGCCTATGCCCGCAAAATGGTGATGGAGCTGGGCATGAGCGACAAATTGGGCCCCATTGCCCTGCCGACGGGGGACGACGGCGAAGTGTTCTTGGGAAGAGACCTCTCCCGCCACCACACCTATTCGCCGGAATTGGCCCGCGCCATTGATGAAGAAATTATGAATTTGATTAAGTCGTCCTATGCCCGTGCGAAAGACATTATCACCAAAAACCGCGCGGCATTTGATAAATTGGTGGAAACCCTGCTTGAAAAAGAAGTAGTGGAGGCCGCCGAAATTGACGAAATACTGGGCTTGAAACCCGCGGCCTCGCAGGACGCACAGCCGCAGCCCGCAGAACCGGAACCGGTAAAAGAGGAACCGAAGGCGCCGAAAGCCGAAAAGCCGGAGGCTCAACAGGCGGAACTCTTTTAAGGCGTAAGGAACTGTACGGGAATTATCCGCGCCGCCCGGCGGTTTGCTCCGCACGGCGCAAAAGGAAGTTGTATGGGAAAATACTTTGGAACCGACGGAGTCCGTGCCGTTGCCGGCCAGTTTCCGTTGGTGGATGATTTCATCCAAAAATTGGGGTATGCCGCCTTGCGCGAATTGCAGGAATACGCCAAAAGCGAGCATTTAAAACCCCAGGTAATCATCGCGCAGGATTCGCGCGCGTCCGGCCCGGCGATTTTGGCCGCGCTGGAAAAAGGCATCCGCGCCAGCGGGGCGGATGTCATCAGCGTAGGCATTGCCCCTACTCCGGCAGTGGCCTACTTGGTCAAACATACCGGCAGTTTGTGCGGGGTGGTTATTTCCGCCAGCCACAATCCGGCCGAGTTTAACGGAATTAAATTTTTTACCAACCACGGCACCAAACTCCCCGAAGAATTGGAAAACTCTATTGAGGCGGAAATCGAATCGCTGCAAAGCGTTCCGGCCCCCAAGGGGGTATTCACGCAGGACGAGTCCTTAGTGCGGGACTACGAACGCTTCCTCATGTCTACGGTGGACGCTTCGCTGCTTAAAGGCACCAAGGTCGTGCTGGACTGCGCCAACGGCGCCAGCTCCAAAGTGGCGGTCAACGTGTTTGCCGGGTTGGGGATGGACGTTACCGTCACCGCCGCCAAGCCAGACGGCACCAACATCAATAAAAACGTGGGCGCCCTGCATACGGAATTTATGCAGCAGCTGACGAAACAAGAACACGCCTTTGTGGGCTTTAGCTTTGACGGCGACGCCGACCGCGTGATCGCTTCCGACGAGCAAGGCCGCCAGCTGGACGGCGACAATATCATCGCCTCCTCCGCCTTGTGCATGAAACAAGCCGGCGAATTAAACGGCAACAAGGCCGTGCTTACCATTATGGCCAATTTGGGCTGCATCAACTATTTAAAAGAAAACGGCGTGGAAGTGGAACTGACCACCGTGGGGGACAAATACGTTTCCGAAGCGCTGGAAAAAGAAAATCTGTCCATCGGGGGGGAAACCTCGGGGCATATTATTTTCCGCCGTTTTGCCAACACGGGGGACGGCATTTTGTCCGCTTTGCAATTTTTGCAATTTGTGAAGAAATCCGGGCACCCGGTCAGCTGGTTTGCAGACCGCTGGAAAAAATATCCCAGCAAATTAAAAGCGCTGGCCGTAACCAGCAAACCGCCGCTGGAAAGCCTGGACGGCTTTTTGCCGGGCGTAGCGGATATTGAAAAAACCATGCACGGCCGCGGCCGCGTCGTGGTGCGTTACAGCGGCACCGAACCCAAACTGCGCATTTTAGTGGAAGGGGACGAAGAAAATATGGTGAACCGCGTGCTGGATGAAGTAGAAGCGTTATACCGCCAAAAAACGGAGGTATGCAAATGAGTTTGAAATTAGGTGTAAATATAGATCATATCGCCACTCTGCGCCAAGCGCGCCGGGAGCCCTTTCCGGATCCGGTGGACGCCGCTGCCGTCTGCCTGGCCACGGGGGCCGATTATATTGTGGTGCATTTGCGCAAAGACCAGCGCCATATTAATGAAAAAGACGTGGCCCTTTTGTGCAAAACGTTTCCGGGCAAAATCCATTTGGAATGCTCCTACACGCCGGAACTGGAAAAAGCCGCTTTAAAATACAAACCGTTTTCCGTCTGTATCGTGCCGGAAGAACCGGGCGAAGTAACGACCACGGGCGGCCTTAAATTTTCGCCAAAGGTGAACAAACGCCTGTTGGAGATGATTGAAAACCTGCATAAAAAACACATTTTAGTCAGCCTGTTTATCAGCCCGGATGCGGCTTCCGTACGCACGGCCGCCAAACTGGGGGCCGATATTGTGGAGCTGTGCACCCGCGATTACAGCGAGGCCGCATCGGCCAAACAGGCCCGCAAATGCCTGCAGGATTTGGCGCTCTCTACGCTGTTGGCCAAAGAGCTGGGGCTTGAGGTGCACGCCGGGCATGGGCTAGATTATCACAACGTGCTGGCGGTGGCGGATATCGGCGGAATGGCTTGCATGAACATCGGTTTTGCCATTATCACCCGCTCGCTTTTTGCGGGCCTGCCGACGGCCGTAAATGAAATGAAAGGGTTGTTATAAGGAGCGGTTATGTGCGGAATTATCGGTTACGTAGGAAACAATAACAGCGTTCCTTATATTATTGACGGTTTGAAACGGCTGGAATACCGCGGATACGATTCGGCGGGAATTTCCATTCTGCAAGGGCATGAATTGGTTACGGTGCGCGCCGTGGGGAAAGTGGCCGAATTGGAAAAAGCCACCCTGCTTGCCAACCCCAAAGGAAACACCGGCATTGGTCACACGCGCTGGGCCACGCACGGCAAACCTAGCGAAGAAAACTCCCACCCGCATACGGACTGCACCGGCGATATCGTGGTGGTGCATAACGGGATTATCGAAAACTACCTGACGCTGCGCGACAAATTGGAATCGCGCGGGCACCGCTTTAAAAGCGAGACGGACACGGAAGTAATCGCCCACTTAATTGAAGAAAATTTACTGCACGTCCGCGCGGAGAACGACCAAGACCGCCTGTTAAAAGCCGTGCAAAAAACCAACAAAGAAATTGCCGGCGCGTATGCGTACGGGGTGCTGTGGGCCCGCACACCGGGGTTGCTGATTGGCGTAAAAAACCAAAGCCCGATGGTGGTGGGTCTTGGAAAAGATGAAAATTTCTTAGCGTCGGATGTACCGGCTTTTTTAAAACATACCAACAAAGTGCTTTTCTTGGAAGACGGCGAAATCGCCCTGCTGCATGTGGACGGCGTAACCGTGCTGGATAAAGACGGAAAAGAAAAAGAAGTGAAACCCGTTAAAATTTCCTGGGATCAGCAAACGGCCGAAAAAGGCGGCTTTGCGCATTTTATGCTCAAGGAAATTTACGACCAGCCCCAAGCCATTGAAGACACCCTGCGCACCGCACGGGCCGATTTTGGCAAAATTCTGGGATTGGATACCACGGGAATCCGCGAGCTGCGCAACATTCATATCATCGCCTGCGGCACGGCCTATCACGCCGGACTGGTGGGCAAATACTATATTGAGCAGCTGGCCGGGATTCCGGTCAGCGTGGATTTGGCAAGCGAATATAAATACCGCGCCATTCCTCCGCTGCCGCATACGCTGGCGGTGGCCATCAGCCAATCGGGCGAAACGGCCGACACGATTGGCGCCATTAAAAAAGCCAAAGAACTGGGCTTTCGCACCTTGGCCATTTGCAACGTCCTGGGCTCTACGCTCACCCGCACGTGCGACGGAACCTTCTTTACGCACTGCGGGCCGGAAATCAGCGTGGCTTCCACCAAGGCGTTTACCAGCCAAATTACTTCGGTGTATGCGTTGGCGTTGTTTTTAGGGAAAGCCAACGGCAATTTAAGCCAGGCCGCGTTTGACAAAGCTTACAAAGGGCTTTTGGCCTTGTCTAAAGCCATGAGCGAAGCCGTCAAACTGGAATACGAAGTTCGCCATTTAACGCGCAAAATTTACAAGGCAGACCGCTTTATTTTCTTGGGGCGCAACGTCAATTTCCCCATTGCACTGGAAGGGGCGCTTAAATTAAAAGAAGTGTCCTACCGCAGTGCGGAGGGTTTTGCCGCGGGCGAAATCAAACACGGGCCGATTTCTATTATTGACAAAGGCACGCCGGTGTTTATGATTATGCCGCACGACAGCCTGTTTGAAAAGATGCTTTCCGCCTGCCAAGAGTGCCGGGCCCGCGGCGCGTTTGTGGTGGTCATTACCACCAAAAACGGCGTCAAACAAGCCAAGGACGTGGCGGATAAAGTGATCACCGTGCCGCAAACGGATGATTTGCTGCAGCCCATTATTGACGTGGTGCCGCTTCAGTTTTTGGCGTACTGGATTGCCAAACGGCTGGGCTGCGATATTGATCAGCCGCGCAACTTGGCCAAGAGCGTGACGGTGGAATAAATGAAAATCATCGGCTTAGGGACGGATATCGTGGAAGTCAAACGCATCCAGGCGTTCGCCCAAAAGCCGGGCGCGCTGGAGCGTATTTTTTCGGCGCAGGAAATTGCCTATTGCCGGGCGCGCAAAAACGAATACCAGCATTTGGCGGTGCGTTTTGCCGCCAAAGAGGCGGTGTATAAGGCACTGCCTTTTGCGGGGATTGCGTTTAAAAAAATACAAGTTGTTAATTTGGAAAGCGGCCGGCCGGAAGTACGCGTGGAGGACGAGCGTTGCCAAGGGCTTTGCATCTTGATTTCGCTTTCGCATACGGAGTCCTACGCAACGGCCGTAGCGGTGGTGCAGCAATGAAACAAATTACACGGGAAACACTCAGCGCTTTTTTGCCCCGCCGGGAGAAAACCGCCCATAAAGGTTCTTTCGGGCGGGTGCTGGCGGTAGCCGGATCGCGCAGTATGGGCGGAGCCGGGTTTTTGTGCGCCAAAAGCGCATTGACCGCAGGGGCGGGGCTGGTGTTTTGGGCGTTGCCGCAAAGCATACAGCCGGCGTTTGCGGCGGCACTGCCGGAAGCCATTACGCTGCCGCTTGCGCAAACCGCGGACGGCCTGTTAGCCGAAGACGCATGGACGGATTTGCTGGATTTTATTCGGGAACATCGCCCCTCTTTGGCCGTGATCGGGCCGGGCATGGGGCAAAGCCCGCTAGTGGATAAACTTCTTTTTGATCTTTCCTTGCCCTTGGTGGTGGATGCCGATGCTTTGAATGCATTGGCCCGCCGCCCGCATTGGGAGCAACACTGGCCCAAAGACAGGCCTTGCATTTTTACGCCGCACCCCGGCGAAATGGCCCGCCTGCTTAAGGAGCCGATGGCCCAAACGCAGGAAGAGCGCCTGCACCAAGTGCAGGAGCTGTGCCGCAAAACGGGGGGCGTAACGTTGCTAAAAGGCTGCGGCACCTTGGTTTGCGTGCCGCAAGCACAAACCCCGCAGGTGTGGCAGAATACCACCGGCGGGCCGGCGCTGGCCAAAGCAGGATCGGGGGACGTTTTATCCGGCGTCATTGCAGGCTTGTGGGCTCAGCTGGGCACGGCACAGGGCTTTGACGCCGCCAGCGCGGCAAAAGCCGCTTTGTGCGGCGTGTATTTGCACGGCCTGGCGGGCGATTTGGCCGCGTTAAAACGAAGCGACTTCGGCGTGCTGGCCCGCGACACGGCAGACGCGCTGCCGCAGGCATTTTTGGAAGTATTGCAATAAGTTGTAAAGGAGAAATTATGACTTCCGTTTTATATATTTTGCTTATCGTGTTAGGAGCCGCATTACTTCTTTGCTTAGGAACGGTGGTGTTTTGTATGCACGCCGCCAAACGGGTTTTGCACCCGGTTTCCAAGCGCAAGGCGCTGGACGCTTGGCCCGACCAATTTGGCCTGCCCTACGAGAACGTATATTTTAAGACGGAAGACAAAGTCCAGCTCAAAGGCTGGTTTATCCCCAGCGAGGCTTATTCCAACAAAACCATTATTTTAATGCACGGTTGGGGAATGAACCGGGCGGATATTTTAAAAAACACCTATTTCCTGCACGACCTGGGATTTAACTTGTTGTATTTTGATTTTCGGGCGCTGGGGGAAAGCGGCGGGAAAACCAGCTCCATCGGGTATTTGGAACTGAAAGATGTGGCCGCCGCCGTGCGCTTTTTGAAAGAAACGCGCCCGCAGTTTTGCGAAAAGATCGGCCTGTATGGCCTTTCTATGGGCGGGATGGTGGCCATTTGCGAAGCCGCGCGCAACCCGGACATTGCGTGCGTGGTGGCAGAAGCGTCCTATTATTCGTTCCGGCGGGTGGTTTCGCGCTGGGCGTGGGTGCACCACCGGGTGCCTTATTTCCCGCTGATTCCGATTATTTTGCATTATATTCATAAATACCTGGGCGTCAATCCGGAGCGTTACAGCCCCAAGTATAACATTCCCCGCATTTCGCCCCGCCCGGTATTTATCATTCACGGCCGCTACGACAACCTGGTTCCCGCCGCCCAAGCCAAACTGCTTTTTAAAAAGGCCGGCGAACCCAAAGAAATTTGGCTCGTGCCCGGCGCCAAGCACAACAAATGCGCCGAAGTGGGCGGGTTTGAATACAAACAGCGGCTGGCAGATTTTTTCCGTCAGCATTTATAATACTTGCCCTTTAGGCGGGTGATTGCCGGCGGACGTCCGGTGTTGGAAAAGGAGCAGAAATGAACGAAGCAAGACTGGTAATTTTTGATTTGGACGGAACGTTGCTTAACACGATTGCCGATTTGGCGGCGGCCGCCAATGCCGCGCTGCAAGCCAATCATTTCCCCGTCCGCACGCAGGCCGAGTGCCAGCGTTTTGTGGGAAACGGCATTAATAAACTGTTGGAAAGAGCCCTTCCGCAAGGGCATAAAACCCCGCAAGACGTAGCGAATATGCGCCCCGCTTTTTTTGCGTACTATGATGAACATTTGACAGATCAAACTCGCCCGTATCCCGGAGTGAAGGAACTGCTGGTCAAATTGCAGGCCGGCGGCGTGAAACTGGCGGTGGCTTCCAACAAATACCAAAGCGCAACACGGCGGCTGATCAAACATTTCTTTCCGGAAATTTCTTTTGCGGCGGTTTTGGGCCAGCGCGATGACGTGCCCGTAAAACCCGACCCGGCGATTGTGGAAGAAATTTTGTGGGCGTCCGGCGCGCAGAAACAAAACGTGTTGTATGTGGGCGACTCGGATGTGGACATGCAAACGGCGCACAACGCCGGCGTGCGCGTGTGCGCGGTGACGTGGGGGTTTCGCTCCCGCGAAGAACTGATGAGTTATAAGCCTGATTTTATGACGGACACCCCGGCGGAAATCGCCGACATGGTGGATTAAAACCCGTTTCTAACGATAAAAAATAAAATCCTCCGGACGCCCGGAGGATTTTTTGTGGCATACAAATTTATTTTCGGCCGCAAGCGGATTCGCCCGCAAACAAGTGTTTGCACAAACGTTTTAAATACACGGCGGGATACTGCCGGCAGGCGTCCGGAGTGGGGGCGAAATCCGCCAGTACGGCAATTTGGTTTGGACGGTATTTTTGCCGGGCGAGCGCTTTTTCCTCCAACAGTCCGCAAATGAACAAAACGGGCTTTTTGTGTTTTTTAGCCAGTTTTAAGACAGCCAGCGGAGCCTTGCCGTAAAACGTTTGCGCGTCCAGTTTCCCTTCCGAAGTAATTACCCAGTCCGCCCAATCAAAAGCGCTTTCCAAATGCGCTTTGCGAAACAAAAATTCGCTTCCTAAAATCAATTTGGCGCCAAAACAGCCGTACAGCCCGGCGGCCAACGCTCCGGCCGCGGCGGTGCTGGGGGTGTGGGCAATGTCGCGGCGGGTGGCGCGTTTTACCACCCGTGCCCATTGGGCCATGGCGCGGTCTAGCACTTTTACCTGCGCGGGCGAGGCGCCCTTTTGCGGGCCGAAAACTTTGGCCGAACTGTGCGGCCCCAGCAAGGGGTTGGTCACGTCCGCCACGGCGTAGAGGCGAACGCCTTTTAAATTTTGCTTCAGTTGTTTCAGTTCCAGTTTCGCCGCGCGGAGAAGGGGCGCGGCCCCCAAGGGAATTTCGTTTCCGTTTTTATCGCTGATGTGCGCGCCGCAAGCTACCGCCATGCCGGCGCCGCCGTCGTTGCAGGCCACGCCCCCGAGGCCCACGTAAATTTGGGTGGCCCCTTGTCGGACGGCTTTTAAAATCACTTGTCCTACGCCAAACGAAGAGGCCCCCATCGGATCCAGTTCTTCTTTTTTGGCGCTTCCCAGCCCGCAAATGCGGGCCGTTTCGATGACGGCGGTCTTGCGGTCGGGCAGCATTAAAAAAGAGGTGCGTTTGTTTTTTAGAAAAGCATTTTTGGCCTGAAGATAAATCACGCGGGAAGCCGGATACAGCGCGCGGAAGAAATCTATAAATCCGTCTCCTCCGTCGGAAATGGGATATGCCTTCACGGCGTGGAGGGGCGAGAGGTATCGAGTCAGCAGGCGTGCAGTTTGCAGAGCGCTTAACGAGCCTTTAAACGCATTGGGAAGTACAAGAATATGCATTAAAATTTCCAGCTGAGTTTGGCTTGGGCTACCGTGTTGGAAACGGCCGATTCCTTGAGTTCCCCGCTGCGGGGGGCAAATACTTGCCGCACTTCCAGCCCGATCATTACGTCATCCACCCAGGTTTCCACCCCTAGGCCCAGCGCGCCCGAGAATCCGTTGGAAGTCAGCGAGTCGCGAAACGGCAGTTCCTGCGTGCCCGTGGAAGAAGACGTAGTGATGTTGCCGCGGTAGTTGAGCGTCAGCATTTCATAGGCGGCGTTTGCCGTCAAGTAAAAGGAAAACCGGCCGGCGGGGTTTAAATAATAGTTGGCAGCGGCGCCGACCGTCAAGATATTGCCGCTGCTGCTGGCCGAAACGCTGCCCAGGGAAGGGAGCGAAAAAGAATAGTCGTTATTGGCAATACTGGCAAAGGTGAGCATGGGGCCAATCCACAAATTGCTTTCTTTTAACCGCCAGAGAAATTTGGAAGAAATAACCGCGCTGGTGCCGCCCATGTCTTGGGTGTTGTCGCCCAAATCCACGGTGGCCAAATCGCCCAGTTTTAACACGCCGCTCGCCTGCAAGTCCAAGGCCATGGCGCCGGCTTCCACGGCAAAGTATTTATTGAAATCTTTTTCTTTGTAGGTCTTTTTTGGGGTTTGTTTTTTTGCGGTGGGTTTCTTGGCGGTCAATTCTTCCTTGGCGGCCGCGGCATATTCCTGCTGGGAAACGGCCCCCGTTTTGACCCCTTTTAAGAAGGCTTCTTCATCCGTCATCGGTTTGGGCGCGGCCGTTTGCACCCGGGCCGAAGGCGTAACCACCGACCCGTTGACGACGGTGGCGGTTTGCGCATCAAACACTTGGTTAATGTCGGAATCAAAGGTCAGGCCGCCGGCCGCTTGCACGGTATCGGCAGGAGCACTTTGCTGCGCGGCCGCTTGGGCGGCGGCTTGCTGTTGCTGGATGTTTTCCTGCACAAACTTTTGTTGGGCCTTTTCGCCTTGGTCATAGTCATAGACCTCAATGGAGATGATTTGCGGCATGTCCACATTGACGATAGACCCATCATCCGTTTGCAGTTTTAAATTAAATTCATCCAAGTCCAAAATCACACCGACCAGCTGCGTGCCGCCTTTTAAAATCAGGCGGTGCTTGTCCGGCAGAATTTGTTCAATTTCGCGTTGGTTGAGCGTGATGTTGCCGTAGGAAGTGGCCAAATTCAGCGTGTATTCGGTTTGGGACAGGATAGACCCGCTGATAAGCTCCCCGGTTTTCATTTTAATGGTTTCCGCCTGCAGCAACCCAGCCGCCAGCAGACAGCATACGGCAAACACGCTTTTTCTCATACAACCTCGCTTCTGTTAAAAGGAAAAAAGCGGCGCGGTTTTTCCGCGCCGCTTCTATTATTTGGATTCTTTTTCTACTACTTTTTCAATTTCCGACGGAGCCGGTTTTTCTTCCACCGAGCAGACGCAGGGGGCGACGGCTTTTTTGATTTTGCGCAGGGCTTTTAAAATCTTCGCCACTGTTAAGAAGCCAATCGCGGCCGCCACATCGCTTGCCACGTAGAAAGCGGCGGAAATCCACATTTCGGAACCGTGCAGCATCGGGTAGGTAAAGATGGCATACGCCTGAAACACGGCATAAGCTAACGCCAGATAGAAAAGCACCAAAAAGATGACGGACAACCCTTTCAGGCACAGCCAGTTGTGCGGCCACCACTTGGAGCATTTGCAGCATTTAGACATAGTTCTCTCCTTTTTATGATGGGGAAAAAACGGCATACCCCTCTTTGTTCATATTGTATCAAAAAGAGCGGCCTTTTATGAACTTAATTGCCTGTTTCGGAAAGGGAAGAAAGGCGTTGCAGCGTGCGGCAGAAACGGTGCAGAAACAGCCAGACCAAACACGCCAGCCCCGCCTGCAGCGCGGCCAGCCCGTACAAACGGCGAAGCGGCGCGGAATTAAGGGCCAGCTGCTGGGGCGTTTGGAAGTACGTTTCCAGCCAACAGACGCCCGCATATAATCCCACGGCAAGCGTCGCATAAAACAGGAACAAATACAGGCGGGACAAACCTTTTAGTTCCAGCCAATGATGCGGCAGAAAGGGCGTTATTTTTTTAAATCCGTTTGGCATCGGCAAGCAACTCCTTTGCGTGCGAGAAAGCGGCGGAATGTTTGTCCCCGCCGCCTAACATGCGGGCAATTTCCGCGGTTAATTTTTCGCCGGAAAGCGGCTGAATGGAAACATCGGTCGCGTTTTTGGACGCTTTCTTGGATACGTAAAAATTTTGGTCTGCCTGGGCGGCTACCTGTGCCAAATGCGTGACGCATAACACTTGGCGTCCGTGGGCGGCCTGGTGCAGCTTCTGGCCGACCAAGTGCCCGGTCTCGCCGCCGATTCCGGCATCCACCTCGTCAAACACCATTACCGGCACGGTGGGGGCCAGCACGGTTTTGAGTCCCAGCATCACGCGTGAAATTTCCCCGCCGGAAGCAATGTTTTTAAGCGGGCGCAAGGCTTGGCCCGGGTTGGGGGAAAATAAAAATTCCACTTTGTCCGCCCCGGTGGGGCCCAGGTTTTCTTCGTCCATTTCCACGGCGACGGAAAACCGTATGGCGTTAAATCCGAGCGGGCGGATTTCTTCGCTGATGCGGGCCGCCAGGCGTTGGGCGGCGCGCATGCGCTTGTCGTGCAGTTCCCCGGCCAGCGCAAGCAAATTTTGGCGGGCCTGTTCCAGCTCCTTCAGTAATTCCTGTTCGTGTTCTTCGCCGTGTTGGAGCAGGTCAATTTTTTCCCGCAGGGTGCGCGCTGTTTCCAGCACGTCCGTAATTTCGGGCCCGTATTTGGCTTTTAAGCGTTTGATTTTTTCGTGGCGGGCCAGCATGCGGTCTAAGGTTTGCGGGTCAAGGTTAATATCATCCTTGTAAGAACCCAGGGTGGAGGCGGCGTCTTCCAGCGTGAGAAGCGCACTGTTTAAATCTTGGGCCAGCGCGTTTAAATGGTCATCCAGCTCTGCCATATTTTGCACTTCGCGCAGGGCTTTGCCCGCGCGGGAAGTGGCCGAGTCTTCCGCCGCGTACAATTCCTCATAGGCGTTTTGCGCCAGTTCCAGCAACCGCCCGGCGTGCTTCATTTTGGGCAGGTTTTGTTCCAGCTGCAAATCTTCGTCCGCCGTTGGGTTAACGTCTTCTATTTCCTTCAGCTGGTATTGGCTCATGTCCAGCAGGCGTTCTCTTTCCTGCGAGCTCATGCGTGCTGCGTCTAATTTGGCCGCCGCGTTTTGCATCTGGCGGTACGCGTCCTGCGTTTTTTGCACAAGGGCGCCGTGCCCGGCAAACTGATCCAGAAGCATCAGATGCACGGAGGCGTGCAGTAAACTTTGGTGGTCGTGCTGGCCGTGAAAATCCACCAACGCTTTTCCCAGCTGTGCCAAGGCCGACACGGTGGCCGGGCGTCCTTCTATAAAAGCTTTGCTTTTGCCTTTGCGGTCTAATTCTCTTTTTAAAGTAAAAACGTCCGCGGCGATTTGGTGTTCTTTGCGAAGGGCAGCTGGCAAATCCGTGCTGGAAAATACGGCCGAGGCGGTCATTTTGTCCGCGCCGTCTTTAATGGCGGACACGTCGCCGCGCGCACCCAGCACAAACCCAAGTGCTTCAATGACGATGGACTTTCCGGCGCCCGTTTCTCCGGAGAATACGTTTAACCCCGGTGCGAAATCCAGCGTTAAATCGGAGATAATGGCGAAATTTTGTACATGCAGCCGCACGAGCATATCAGCGGTTCCCCCATTTTAATTTGCGGTTTAGAATTTGGAAAAATCCCCGTTCGGGCGGGCAAAGCAGCTTGGCTTTCAGCGCGCTGCGCGTAATTTGCACGCACGCGCCGGCGGGAAGGGTCAGATTGATTTGGCCGTCTAAACTGCACAGGGCGCGGTCGGCCTTGTTTTTAAACGAAGGCGTGAGCGAGAGCGTTCCCTGCGCCGATAAAATAAGCGGCCGCTGGTTGAGCGTATGCGGGCAAATAGGCGTAACGGCCAGCACGTCTACTCCCGGCTCTACAATCGGCCCGCCGGAAGCCAGCGAATAGGCGGTAGAACCGGTGGGCGTGGCCACGATGACGCCGTCTCCAAAATACGAAGGCATTTCTTTTTCGTTCCATTTGGCTTCCAGTAAAAAAGCCCGCGGCGCGGCCGCGCGCAAAACGCAGTCGTTAAACGCCAAAAATTCCCGCGGCTTGGCCCCTTTTGCCAGAATGCGCGTGTGCAGCATAAAGCGTTCGTTCACGGCGCATTTGCCGTTTAGCAGGGCTTGCAGTGTGGGCAAGGCGTCTTCTTTTTCGCAGGCCGCCAGAAAGCCCAGCGTGCCGCAGTTGATGCCGAAAATCGGAATGCCCAGCGGCGCCGCGGCGCGGGCGCAATAGAGCATGGTGCCGTCTCCGCCCATGCTGACAAGCAAATCCGTTTCCGCGGTCAGCCCGTCCAACTGTGTAATTAAATCCGTATGCACGCCGTGGGCGCGCAATGAGGCGCACACTTCTTGCGCCAGGGGCGCGGTGTGTGTTTTGTGGGCATTGTAAAAAACGGAGGCATTTTTAAAAATCATCGTATCTTTATTTTAGCAAAAAGCGCCGCGGGCGGGGGCAAACGCTAACCCCTCTTGCAAAGCTGCGGCCAAAGCCAAAATGGTATAATTAAAATATATAGGAAAGGGGGTCTTGCTATGTGGGACTATACGGATAAAGTAATGGATCATTTTAGACATCCGCGCAACGTGGGGGCCATCCCCAATGCCGACGGCACGGGCCAGGTAGGCAGCTTGGTGTGCGGAGACGCCCTGAAGCTGACCATCAAAGTAAACAAAGAAACCGATGTCATTGAAGACGCCAAATTTGAAACGTTCGGCTGTGCGAGCGCCATTGCCTCATCTTCTATTTTAACGGAAATGATTAAAGGCAAAAC
This sequence comes from Elusimicrobium sp. An273, assembly GCF_002159705.1. Lineage (NCBI taxonomy): Bacteria > Pseudomonadati > Elusimicrobiota > Elusimicrobia > Elusimicrobiales > Elusimicrobiaceae > Candidatus Avelusimicrobium > Candidatus Avelusimicrobium gallicola. The sequence goes on along the minus strand of NZ_NFJD01000001.1, from coordinate 375,326 downwards.
CATTGCCGAAGCTTCCAAAATCACCAACCAGGACATTGCCGACGCGTTGGGCACCCTGCCCGCGGAAAAAATGCACTGCTCCGTAATGGGTATGGAGGCTTTGGAAGCTGCCGTAAAAAGCTACCGCCAGGGCGGTGCGCCGGTGGTGTTTGAACAGCAGGAAGAAAAAATCGTCTGCCATTGTTTTAACGTGTCGGAGGAAACGATTATCAAAGCCATCCGCGCCAACCATTTAAAAACGGTGGAAGACGTAACCCACTTTACCAAAGCCGGCGGCGGCTGCGGCCGGTGCAAAGGGGAAATTCAAAAGATTTTAGACAAAGTAAACGGGGCCGAAACGCCGGCGGCTTCGGCGCAAAAAACGTTTGCCCAAATGACGGTGGTGGAAAAAATCAAAACCATTGAGCACGTGCTGGAAGAAGACGTGCGCCCCAAACTGAATATGGACGGCGGATCGGCCGAGCTGGTGGATTTAGACGGGAATGTGGTAAAAATCCGCCTCACGGGCATGTGCAGCGGCTGTGCGGGCGCAATGGGCACGCTGAAAAATTTCATTGAAAAAACGCTGAAGGAAAAGGTGGACGCTTCCCTCACCGTGGAGCAGGCCTAATATGAAAGTGATTTATTTGGACAACAACGCCACTACCCAGTGTTCTCCCGCCGTGGTGGAAGCGATGTTGCCGTATTTTTCGGAAAAGTACGGAAACGCTTCCAGCATGCATACCTTTGGCGGCAACAACCGCCACGTGATTGACCAGGCCCGCCAGCAGGTGGCCTCGCTCATCGGGGCGGCGCACGCGGATGAAATTATTTTTACTTCCTGTGCGACCGAAAGCGACAACACGGCCATTTTTTCCGCCGTGCGCTCTTACCCCAAAAAGAAACATATCATTACTTCGGCCGTGGAACACCCGGCCATTATGGAACCGTACAAATACCTGGAAGCCCAAGGTTACCGGGTGGATTTTATCGGGGTGGACGAATACGGCCGGTTTGATATGCAACGCTTTCAAAGCGTGCTGGACGAAGATACGGCACTGGTGTCTGTCATGTGGGCCAACAGCGAAACGGGAACGATTTTCCCGATAGCTGAAATCGCCCGTTTGACGCACCAAAAAGGAGCGCTTTTTCATACGGATGCCGTGCAAGCCGTGGGGAAAATTCCCGTCAATGTGCAGGAAATGGACATTGATATGCTGTCGCTTTCTGCGCATAAATTCCACGGGCCCAAAGGCGTGGGGGCTTTGTATGTGCGCCGCGGCACGCGGTTTATGCCCTATTTAATGGGCGGACACCAGGAAAAACACCGCCGCGCCGGCACGGAAAATGTTCCTTATATTGTGGGGCTTGGCAAAGCGGCGGAGCTGGCACAAAAACGCCTGACGGACGGAACCAGCGCCCGCATTGCCGCCTTGCGCGACGAACTGGAGCAAGGCATTGTAGCCACGATTGCGGACGTAAAAGTAAACGGCGATCCCGAACACCGCGTGCCCAACACCACCAACATCAGTTTTGGCTATATTGAAGGGGAATCCATTTTGATGTACCTCAACGATTTGGGGGTGTGTGCCTCGTCCGGCTCGGCCTGCACGTCCGGCTCGTTGGAGCCGTCGCACGTCTTGCGCGCCATGGGGGTGCCTTTCCAGTTTGCGCACGGATCCATTCGCTTCTCGCTGTCGGATCAAACCACGCGGGAAGACATTGAACTGGTGCTCAAAGAGCTGCCTCCCATCATTGAACGGCTGCGTAAAATTTCGCCGTTTTCGCGTTTAGCCGCGTAAATTTAATAACCGCGCCTTGAAAAAAGGCACGGTTTTATTTGGAGAAAAAATGAAAAAAATTTTTATCCTGTTGCTTTCTTTTTTTGCGGCGCTTCCGCTGGCGGCGAAAACCGCCACAATTTACCACACCAGCGACACGCACGGATTTTTTTATCCGAAGAACGGCCAGGGCGGCGCGGCCGCGCTGGCGGCGGTGCTTGCGGCCGGCCCCAAAAACTACTTGTTGCTGGACGGCGGCGATTTTGCGGAAGGAACGGTGGAAACCCAGCGCTCAAACGGTCTGAAGGCCGTTTCGTTGATGAACCGCTTGGGTTACGACGCGGCAACGGTGGGCAATCACGAATTTGCCTTTCGGGATGACGGATTTGACGCGCTGTTGGAAGCGGCCCGGTTTGACGTGCTGGCGGCCAATTTAGTGCCCGCGGCGGGGGAGAAACTGCCTAAACGGGTAAAGCCGTATCAGCTCTACAACGTAAACGGAATGAAGGTGGCGGTAATCGGGCTGGCCAACCGCAACCCGACGAAAAAAAGCCAAAAATATAAGTTTATTAAGCCGCTTGCCGCGCTGGAGAAAGCCCTGCAAGAAGCAGAAAAGCAACAGCCGGATGCGGTAGTGGTGCTGGTGCACGATTCCTTGGCGGATGACCGCCCCGGCTCTCCCAACTATATCGGCGATATCGGCCGGCAATTTGGCGGACGGGTGCAGGTGGTGCTGGGCGGGCATGCTCATAAAATTTTTCAAAACGAATGGCGCGGCGGCATTTTGTTTGCCGAAAGCGGATGTCATTTTCAAAACGTAACCAAAATCACGTTGGAAACGGACGACAAAACCGGTAAAATTACGGATATCCGCTCGGAGCTGATTGCGCTGAATACCGCCCAAACGGGCGAGGACAAGAAAATGAAAGCCTACGCCCAATCCCTGCGCGAGCCGGGCGTGGATGAAGTAATCGGACAGACGGCGGCGGCTTTTTCCAAAAAATCGTTTATTCCCACACACCAAGACGACCCCGTGGACAACTGGGTAGCCGACGCCACCTGCCGCTATACGCCGGCCGACGTGTGTATTCACAATACGGGCGGTGCGCGCGTGGGCCTGCCGAAAGGGGATATTACCCGGCGGGATATTATTGATTTGTACCCGTTTGACAATACGGTGGTTACGGCCACGGTAAGCGGGGCGTTTTTAAAAAAATTGGTAGCCGGGGGCGTAGTGCCGTGGAACCGTCTGGCCTACAGCGGGCTTACGTTTTCGTACAAAAAAACGAAAAAAGGGAAAATCAAAAAATTAAAAATCTGGGTGCGCGGCGAACGGCTGCAGGACGATAAACAATACACGTTGGCCGTCAATTCGTATGTGGCGGGCGGCGGCAGCGAAGGCAAATTATTTAAAACCCTGCCGCAAGGCAGCATCCGCCCCGCCGGGCAGCTGACGATGCGCCAAATTTTGGAAGCGGATTTTAAAAACGGCCCGCTTACCCCGCCCGCAACGGGACGCGTCGTGCAAAAATAATGACTATATGCCTTGAACGGGAGAGATGTTTTTGTTACCATAAAATTATCCCCATAGCAAAGAGAGGCCTCTTATGAGAAAAACTTGGTTGCTCACCGTATTCTTGTTTGTGCCGTTATTGCTGGCGGCCAAAACAACTACTATTTATCACACCAGCGATGTGCACGGTTTTTTCTATCCGAAAAACGGGCAGGGCGGTTTTGCGGCTTTGGCGGCCGTGTTAAAAGAGGGGCCGCAAGGCTACCTGCTTTTAGACAGCGGCGATTTTTCCAACGGCACCGTGGAAACCCGCAACTCCAAGGGCCTCAAAGGCGTGCAGATGATGAACCGCATGAGCTACGACGCGGCCACCATCGGCAACCACGAGTTTGATTTTAAGGGCGAAGGCCTGGCCCCGCTTTTGGCCAACGCCCAGTTTGCCGTTTTGGCGGCGAATTTCTTTGAAACGGCCACCGGCAAATATCCGCCGTCTGTGCTGCCGTACAAAATTTTTGATGAAAACGGCATCAAAATAGCGGTCATCGGCTTGGCCAACCGCGAGCCTACCAATCCTTCCAAATTATATTCCTACGGCAAACCGCTTGCCGCGCTGGAGAAAGCCCTGAAGGAAGTGGAAGAAAAAGAGCCGAACATCGTGGTAGTTTTGGTGCACGATTCTTTGCAGGATGAAAAACACGGCACCCAGTCGTATGTGGGGGAAATCGGCCGCAAGTTCGGCGGGCGGGTGCATGTGGTGCTGGGCGGGCATGCCCATAACATTTTGCAGAACAAATACATCGGCGGAACGCTGTTTGTGGAAAGCGGCTGCAATTTGCAAAACGTCAGCCGCGTCAGCGTGGAAACGGATGACAAAACCGGCAAGTTCGTGTCGGCCAAATCCGAGTTAATTCCGCTGGTCATTGCTCAAACGGGCGAAGACCCGGACATGAAGGCGTACGCCGACTCGCTGCGCGAGCCCGGAGTGGATGAAGTGGTGGGAGAGTCCCCCGCTTTGTTTAGCCGCCTGCCGCAGCGCGACGACCAGCAAGACGCCGCGCTCAACGATTGGATCGCCGATATCATTTTGGATTATTCCGGCGCCCAGATTGCCGTTCACAACAACGGCGGTACTCGGGTGGATATGCAAAAAGGCCCGGTTACCAAGCGCGATTTGATTGATATTCACCCGTTTGACAACACGATTACCCTGGTAAACGTGGACGGGCGTTTCTTAAAGAAATTTATCAAAAAGAGTTTTGCGCCCAACAGCTTGTATTCGTATGCCGGACTGACGATTTCCTACAAGCAAAACAAAAAAGGCAAAATAAAAGATTTGGAAATTTTTGTAAACGGCCAACCGGTGCAAAACCGCAAAAAATACACGCTGGCGACCAACTCCTACATCGCAGGCGGCGGCAGCGAAGGCTGGATGTTTAAAAAGATTCCGGCGGAATACAAAAAATTGGCCGGCGACAAAACCATCCGTGATTTGATGGAAGACGCCCTTAGAAACGGGCCCGTCAAAGTGCCGGAAACGGGGAGAATTTACCGGCGGTAATATGCGGGGGAAGAAGCTTTTTTTGCTCTTAGCCGTCGTATTGCTGGCGGGCGGATGCGGACGGGAAGATTTAACGCCTATTGACGTGTATTACACGGCGGACGTACAGGGGTTTTATTGGTCTCGCCCGGAGCCCCGCTGGGATAACCGCGAAGCGGGCGGCTATGCCGTTTTAAAAAATTTTTTGCAAAGCCGCGAAGGGGAATACCTCTTGTTTGACGGCGGCAGCTGGTTCGGCTCCGCGCCGGAGGGCACCATGACCAAAGGCGCCTATGTGGCGGAGCTGGCCCGCACACTGCCTTATACGGCGGGAACCATCAGCGATAAAGATTTGGTCTACGGCTGGCCTTCGCTGCGCGGCATCGTGCGGGAACTGCCGTATCCGTTTGTCGTTTCCAACCTGCGGCTGGAAAACCAACTGCCCTGGCCGCTGCACGATTATCAAATTCGTACCGTAAACGGAATCAAAATCGGCATTTTTGGCCTGATTGACCCACAGGCCATCAATAAAAACAAATCCCGCCTTTTGGGCCTGCGCGCGCTGGACGCGGTGGAAACCGCCCAGCAAATGGCTTCTTTGCTCAAAGAAAAAGGGGTGGACTATATTATTTTGCTAAGCTCCATCGGCGCCACCCAAAAAGACGGCCTGAGCGATACGGCCCTGGCCGAGGAAACCACCGGCATTGACCTTATTTTGAGTTCCAACAAAGACCGGGAAAACGCCGAAACCGACCAAATCAATAAAACCTTTATCGTCTACCCCGGCTCCAAGCTGGACAGCGTGGGGCATATTAAACTGCTGTTTGATAAGAATAAACAGCTGCGGGAAATTACCTTTGAGGACGTACCCCTTTTAAAAGAAACCTTTGGGGAAGACGCCGCCGTAGCCAAGCAGGCCTCCGCCTTGCGCGCGGCTACGCGCAAAAAAATGAATGCGCGGGTGGCCGAGGTGCCTGTGGAAATTCCAAACGCCTTGGCGCAGGAATCTGCATTGGGCGATTTGTTGGCGCAATGTTTGCATAAATGGGCCCGGCTGGACGGCGCCGTGATTAATTCCGATTCTATCCGCAGCCCCCTGCCCGCCGGCACGCTGACGGAATACGATTTGTACAAAACATACCCGTATGGAGACAACATCACTTTCATCACGATTAAAGGCGAAGCGTTTTTAAAAGCAATGGAACTTTCGTTAAACGCCAAAGATAATTTTCCGCAGATTGCCGGGTTTTCGGTTTCGTATGCCCAAACGCCGGCGGGGCGGAAAATCCGCCAAATTGTATTGGATAACGGCCGCATCGTCCGCCCGCAGGAAACGTACCGTTTTGCCGTAACCGACCACGTACTGGCGGGCGGCTTCGGACACGACGGGTTTATTGATTCGCTGGAATTTAAAAATACTTTTGTGGAAGCACGCCAAATTATGCGTTCCTGTTTGTATCGTCAAAAAACGGTACAGGCGCCCGCCCGCGGCCGTTGGAAAAAAGTCTCATGAACTACATTCATCCGCTTCAGATAGGCTCGTTTACCGCCGCCAATAATTTGTTGTTGGCCCCCATGGCGGGAATTACCGACTCGCCTTTCCGCGTGCTGTGCCTAAAAGGCGGCGCGGGAATCGTGTGCGCGGAAATGGTGTCGGCCCATGCCTTGCATTACGGAAACGCCAAAAGCGGACGGATGCTGCAGGTAAACCCCAAAGAACACCCCGTTTCCATGCAAATTTTCGGCTCGGACGAAGCCACCATTGCCGAAGCCGCCCGCAACGCCGAGGCACAAGGGGCGGATATCGTAGATTTAAATGCCGGCTGCCCCGTTAAAAAAATCAATAAAGCCGGCGCCGGCTGCGTGCTGATGAAAGACGAGGCCAAATTGGGCCGCCTGATAGAAGCGGCGGTAAAAAGCGTTAAAATTCCCGTAACGCTTAAAACCCGCATCGCGCTTACGCATAAAGCACTGCTGGGTGCGCGCCTTGCCAAACTGGCGCAAAACGCCGGGGCCAGCGCAGTTACCCTGCATGCGCGGGCGGCGGTGGACGTGCATTCCGGCCCGCCCAATATAGAAGCCGTAGCCGAGGCCTGCAGCGCCGTAACGATTCCGGTTATTGGGAACGGCGGCATCTTGACGGCGGACACGGCGCGGCAGTTCTTGCAGGCCGGCTGCGCGGGCGTGATGATTGGGCGCGGCGCGGTGGGAAACCCGTTTATCTTCCAAGATATTCAAGACGCGTTTGCCGGCAAAGAGCCTTCTTCTCATACCCCCAAGAGCCGCCTGGCGGTATACTTGGACTTAATCCGCGAGAACGTGGCCTATTACGGCGAACGCATCGGCGTAAACCGCAGCCGCAAAACGGCGGGGTATTGGATTAAAGATTTCCCCAACGCGGCCGAAGTGAGGGGCCTGTTTGTGCGGCTGGACGCGTTGGCCGATATTGAAAAACTGTTTACCCGCACGCTGCAACGGCTGTAAAAAATCCCGTAAAAGACAGAATTTTTTGATATAATATATAAGAAACCACGAGTCATTAAGACAGCGGCCACCACTCCGCTGCGCATTAATTACAAAAGGTAGAAACAAAACTTATGACAAAAACTTTTTTGCCTTCCGTCAAGGAAGTTGAAACCACCCGCAAATGGCATCATATTGACGCCACGGGCCAAACCTTGGGCAGACTGGCTTCTCAAATCGCCGTCTTGCTGATGGGTAAACACAAAAGAACCTATACGCCTCATATGGACTGCGGCGACTTCGTCGTCGTAACCAACGCCGGCAAAATCAAACTGACCGGCAACAAAATGGAAGACAAGGTTTACTTCTCCCACTCCGGCTACGCCAAAGGCGCCAAAGAAACGCCGGTAAAAAGAGTGTTGGAAAAAAACCCCACCAGAGTTTTGGAATTGGCCGTAAAGAGAATGTTGGATGAAAACAAACTCCGCGCGCCCAGAATGAAACGCTTGAGACTGTTCGCCGGCGAAGAACACGCCTTCACCGAACGCTTTGGTAAATAAGAGGGATAGAAATTTATGAACAATACGAAAGAATTGAAAACCGGAAGAAGAAAAACCTCCGTCGCCCAGGTGGAACTTTTGAAAGGCAAAGGCGTCATTACCGTCAACGCCAAATCCCTGGATGAATATTTCGGAAACCACGCCCGCTGCAAAGCCGCCGTTAAGGCGCCGCTCGTGGTAACCAACTTGGAAAAAGAATACGACGTAAACGCTAAAGTAATCGGCGGCGGCGTATCCTCCCAAGCCGGCGCTCTGCGCCACGCGATTGCGCGTTCTTTGGCCGCGATTAGCGAAGATCTTAAAAAAGCCGTCAAGAAGGCCGGTTATCTTACCCGCGATCCCCGTATGGTGGAAAGAAAGAAACCCGGTCAGCCCGGCGCCCGCAAACGCTTCCAGTTCTCCAAACGTTAATCGTTGGCTGGAAACTTGCAGGAGATGTTTTACAAAACCCCGCTCTTTGGAGCGGGGTTTTTCTTTGGATAAGGGAGAATAAGGGCTTTTGTGGGGGAGCCATTGCTTGGCTTTTACAGAGGGCGTCTGCGCCGAAACGGCGTGTTTAAAGCTAGTCATAAAATTGGGCCTGGAATGGGGCGGGCAGCCTCTGGCCCCGGCAAGGGGGGAACTTTTTCTGGCGGCAGAAAAAGTACCAAAAAGACCGCCGCCCCGGCGTCCTCTAAAAAATCACTTTCAAACGGGCCCTTTTACAACTCGCTTCGCTCAAACAATAAAAGGGCTTTGTCGTTTGAAAGGCTTTTTAGAAACAGGACAAAGGGGCGGATAAACGGAAATGACACAAAAGGGAAAAACCTTGTTACAACGTGATAACATGAATGAACGGCAACGGCATAAAAAAGAAATGCTTTATGAAAGGGGCGGGGTTATCTTATTGCAAGAGCGCGGTATCGCTTAGCAATGTGGCTTAAACGAATCGTGCTAACGGGCCTAGAGTGGGGAGGGGGCGTCTCTCCTCTTGACTCGTTTTTTTTTTTTGATAAATTTTGCGTATGGCAAAAATTTATCAAAAATCCTTCCCCGGCGCTAAAAACGCCGGATTTACGCTTATAGAGCTCTTAGTGGTAGTCCTTATTATCGGTATTTTGGCGGCCGTGGCGGTGCCGCAATATGAGAGGGCTGTACTTAAGAGCCGGATGATGAAATTGCTGCCCGTTACCAAAGACATCAAAAATGCGGAAGAACTGTATTACTTGGCAAACGGAAAATATACCGAGAATTTCAATGATCTGGACATTACTCCTTTCGGAACTATTTCTACGGCAAACCCGTCTTATATAGGGTGGGATAAAAACCAATGCGCTTTGTTTCATTCTCCTTTTGGCTGGGTGTGGTGCACCATGCCCATGAATACGCCTTATGCTACCTGTGGTTGGAAAGTTTGGTTAGACCACTCCAATAAGCCAGGGAAAATAGAATGTGTATATGGAAATTACAACGTACAAGATCCTAAGTGCGAAGAAGTATGCAAAACAACGGGCTTTGATTATGGCGGCATTTAGCCGGGTACTGTTTCCTATCTAAAAACCCCGCTCTTTGGAGCGGGGTTTTTCTTTGGGAAGATATTTTTTATTTGGTTTCTTTCTTTTCGTCCAAAGCGCACGGCACTTTGGGGCTTTGGGCCACCAAGTCTTTAATCGGCTTAATCACCGCGGCTTGTTTACGAAGGGTGCACGGCCCGCCGATGCAGCCGCCTTTGCAGCTCATCACTTCCAAAAGCTGAAAGTCGCCCGCGCCTTTGGCGTAGGCGTTTAGCAGCATCATGGTCTTTTTATCCAACCCGTTGATGGCCATTTTCTTAAACGGACGTTTGCCCGCAATCGCGTTTTCCACTGCTTGGGCCACGCCGCCGGTTACGCCGTAGTAGCGGGCCTCGCCGGAGATTTTGGGATCCAACGGGGTTTCTTCGCATTTGGAGGGGTCAATGCCTTTGGCGTCCAGCATGGCGCCCAGTTCTTCGTAGGTCATTACAAAGTCTATATTGGGGTCTTCCATGCCTTCCACGCGTTTGGAAACGCACGGGCCGACAAACACGGTAACAAAACCGTTTTTCTTTTCAATCTCGGCCGTGTATCCCGCCGGGGTTTTCGTTTCGGACACGAATTCTTTTAGCGCGGGCAAATGCTTTTTAACAGCCTGAATCCACGCCGCACAGCAGGAAGTGGTCATAAACCGGGCGCCTTTCTCCAAGCGTTCCACCAGTTCGCGCGCTTCGTTGGCGGTGGTAATGTCAGCCCCTTCGGCGACTTCGGTTACTTTGTCAAATCCTGCCTTTTTGATTGCCGTCATCAGCTGCGGCAGGGTGCAGTCAAACTGGCCCACGATAGACGGGGCAATCATCGCGCACACTTTGTTGTGGCTTTGGATTTGGCCTAAAATATCAATCAGCTGGCTGCGTTCCATAATGGCGCCAAACGGGCAGGCATCCATGCAGTGGCCGCAGGAAATACATTTGTCAAAATCAATTTGAGCAAACCCGTTTTCGCCTTTGTGAATGGCGTTTACCGGGCAGGACTGCTCGCACGGAACGGGCACATACGTAATGGCGTTGTACGGGCAGACGGCCTTGCACTGGCCGCAGTTTTTGCATTTATCGGGGTCAATGTGGGAGCGGCCGTCCGAAAACGAAATGGCGCCGAATTTGCACGCCTGCTGGCACGGGCGCGCCAAACAGCCTTGGCAGGCGTCCGTAACGATATGGCGCGCTTTTACGCAGCCTTTGCAGGCGATATCCATAACCGTCAGTGGCACTTCGGGCACGGCTTTGCGCAAGAGGGCTTGCTTGGCATAGTCGTTTAGCGAGGTAGCCTCGTCGTCTTTTTCCACGCTGCAGCCCATGGCGGCCAGCGTGCGGGCGCGGAAAACGGCCCGTTCTTTGTAAATACAGCAGCGCACCGCGGATTTGGAATCCGGAGGAATAACTTCAAAAGGGATTCGGTACGCGTTTTTTTCCAGCGTGCCCTTGTCAAAAGCTTCTACCACTTTTTTGAGGGCTTCGCGTTTAAAATACACGGCTTTATTGTCAGATGTATTCATAATTACCTATATTTTACCATATTTGGCCAAGGCTCCAAGGGGCAAAACTAGCGGATTTCCAGCCGGGCCAGCAGGGGGTTATGGTCGGAGCCGCGGGTAACGCGCACGCCGCTGGCCAATACCTTCAATCCCCGCACAAACAAATAATCCAGCGGTTTTCCCATCCAGCGCGAGCGCAGATCCGGCTCAAAAGGAACTTCCTGCAGACCCGCCGAGCGGATAATGCAGTGCAGCAGGCGCAGGCGTTTGTGGTTCCAGGAGTTAAAATCACCCCCCAATAGGATAGGGCCGTTATAGTCCAATAAAATTTCGGCGGCGCCGCGCAGGTTTTTTTCAAACGCCCGGATGCCGGTAAAATTGATGGCGTGCAAGTTGACCACCAAGAGGGGGCGTTTTGCATTTTGAATGGGAATTAAGGTGGCAAGCGTCATTTTGGGAATGCGGAACACGGGCTCGCGCGATGTGGCGGCAAACGACACTTGCAGCGGGTTGGCAATGCATCCGGTGGCTACGCCAATGGGATTTTTGCCTTTTAGGGAAAAGAAACTGACCGCGCCGTTCCAATGGTAAGCGGTTTTTTCCATAACTTCTTTGACCGCTGGAGACCGGCGCACCTCTTGGGCCAAAAACAAATCGGCCGCTTGGGCCAGCCGGCTAAATTCGGAGGCCCATTCTTTTTGTTTGCTTTTTTGCCAGTTCCATACGCACACGGTAAAACGCCTGGGCAGCGCGGACTGAGTGGCGCGGCCGTGTTCCACCAAAACATCGCAGGAACGGGGTTTGGAATACAGCATATTAATAGTAGGGCGTCAGCAGGCGCAGGGTATTGTCCGCCAGCGTGCGCCAGAGCGAAGGCTTGGCATTTTTGTCCCATTTTTCGCTGACGGCAGTGGCTTTTTTATGCGCAATAATTTGATTTACCTCGCGCGCCAGTTGCTTGTCCATACACTCCATATTGCATTCAAAATTTAATTTAAAACTGCGTACGTCCCAATTGGCCGATCCGATAAACAGCCACGCATCGTCCACCAGCATAATTTTGCTGTGGTCAAAAGGCGGCTGCGTGCGGAAAATTTTAACGCCTTTTTTAAGCAGGCGCGCAAAATTGGAACGCATGGCGCCGTCCATCCCGAAGATGTTGCTTTTGGAGGGTAAAATAATTTCTACGTCCACCCCGCGCATGGCCACTACTTCCAGCGCCGTTAAGATGTTGCTCTCCGGCAGGAAGTACGGGGTAACCACCTTGACGCTTTTTTGCGCGCAGGCCAGCGCCCCCAGCACCATAAGTTCAATTTTTCCGTAATCGCCGTCTGGCCCGTCGGGTATCACGCGGGCGGGCATCGTGCCCGGAAGCGGTGCCGACACTTGGAAAGAAGCCGGGATAAAATGTTTCTTGCCGGAAAAAATCCAATCTTCCTCAAACACGCGCGACATTTGGTCTACCACCGGCCCTTCTACCCGAAAAGTAATATCCACAATGGGTTCTTTGGGGTGGGTGTTGACTAGGTTCCCTTCCGCCACATTCATTCCGCCAAAGAAGGCGGCCCGGCCGTCCACAATTAAAATTTTGCGGTGGTTGCGCAGGTTGACAAACGGCAGATTGACGGGGCTTTTGGAAGGAAGAAAAACGGAAAACTCCACTCCCCGCATATGGCGCAGGACGGAGGCGATTGTCGGTTTGGAATAATTGAGGCCCACCCCGTCCACCAGCACTTTTACTTTGGCCCCGTTTTGAACGGCTTGTTTAAAAGCGTCCACAAACATTTTTCCGGCGCGGTCGTTGTCAAAGATATAGCTTTGCATCAGCACTTCTTTTTGGGCCGAGGCAATCAGGCGGCACATTTCGGGGTAGGCGCTGTCTCCGTTTACAAAGGCTTGGGCGCGGTTTCCCAAGGCAAAGCGCTGGGGGTGCACTTTGTAGCCCAGGCGCAGCAGCTGCAAAAAGGGTTTTGGAATTTCTTTTTCTATTTCTTCTTCCGTTTTGCCCGTAACGGTAAAAATATCCGGCCCTTTGTTGCGAAGCGAAAGCGCTTTGCGGCGGATGCGGTTGATGCCGAACACGATATAGACAATGCAGCCCACCAGCGGCGCCAGCCACACCAGGCCAATCCAGCCGAAAGAACTTTTTACGTCGTCTTTGCGGCAGATGATATGTCCGGTTACCAGGATTTGCAACACCAAAAATAAGAAACCGGCAATTCCAAAAGAGGAGGCGGATATCGGATCTATGTGCATACTTGTATTATAAAAAATATGCGTCTTTTGAAAAGTAAAAATATAGATTAGTGTGCGAAAAATGTTTCGTGTGCGGCGGGCGGCTTACTGCGGGGTAGGCAGCGGCGTGCCGGCCGGCAGTTTGCTGGGGGTAAGGGCCGGCAGGGGGGTGGCATTGACGGCGCGCGGCATATAGGCTTGGTCGTAGGCGGTGCCGCCGGATACCAAGGCCTTGCGCACCGGTTGGTTTTGGCGGCGCAGGGCTTCTTGGCGCGCTTGCTGTAATTTTTCTTGGCGGGCCTGTTGCTGGGCCTGCTGTTGGGCGGTGAGCTGTTTATTGTTATTGGAAATCTGCCCTACAAATTGGTAGTAGGCGTCATCCGAATCGTAAGTCTGCAGTAAAGCGTCTTCCTCAAATACAAAATAATGCGGGGAAGGCGTTTTGTGGTTGATGTCGGAGTAATTCAGTTGGTACACCTGATAGACTTTCCCAGCGGCATTATCCGCCAGGTTCATTAAGGTGGCTTTTTCTTCGTATTGGCGCAGGAAATCCCGCAGGCTGACGCCCAGGTTCACCTTGTATTTTTTGTTTACGGCCAGTACGTCTTTAATATCGGCCGCACAGGCGACGAACGTTTGCGGGTCTTCGGCTTTAAACAGAAATTTGCGGTAATCCGTATCGTTGCTCCCGTATTGCACAAACGCATATTCCGTGCCGTCTTGGGCGGAGAGAGTGGTGTCTTTGGAGGAGACGTTTTCCACGTGGTACAGCACATAGGTGCGGTTTTTCCCGCGGAAGAGCTTGGTCAGCTGGCGGGCGTTTTTATCCCAAATGGAAACGGACTCCCGCACCGGGGAAGGCTCCCCGTGCATTTCAATCACAATTTCGGGCGCCTCGGCCTGCGCCTGCAGCCAGCCCGCTCCCGAAAACAGCAAACATAAAACCGCCAGCCATTTTATCTGCATAAGGATATTGTAATATAGCTTTTTGATTTATTCAAACAGTTCCGTGCTCAAATACCGCTCTCCGCTGTCGGGAAGCAGTACTACAATGTTTTTCCCCGCGCTTTGCGTCCGCGCCGCCACCTGCAGGGCGGCCCATAACGCGGCCCCGCCGGAAATGCCGGGCAGGATGCCTTGCGTGGCGGCCAGGCTCCGGGCGGTTTGCACGGCGTCTTGCGTTTGGACGGGGATGATTTCGTCTATTAACGAGCGATCCAGCACCGGAGGAACGAAATTGGCCCCGATTCCCTGCAAGCCGTGCGGGCCGGAGCGCCCTTGGCTTAACAGGGGTGAGTCCGCCGGTTCCACGGCCACCAGCCGAAGCTGCGGGTTTTTGCGTTTTAAAAAACGGCCGGTGCCCGTCAGCGTTCCGCCGGTTCCTACGCCCGCTACAAATACGTCCACATTCCCTTCCAAATCTTCCCAAATTTCGGGGCCGGTGGTTTGCTCGTGGGCTTGGGCGTTGTGGGTATTTTCAAATTGGCTGGGCATAAACGAGCCGGGCGTTTGGCGCAGTATTTTTTCCGCTTCGTCTATGGCGCCTTTCATGCCTTTGGCTTTGGGCGTCAGCACCAGGCGCGCGCCCAGCGCTTTTAGCAGTTTCATCCGTTCCGCGCTCATATTTTCGGGCATGGTTAATACAATTTTGTACCCGCGCGCGGCGGCCAAAAAAGCCAACGCAATGCCGGTGTTGCCGCTGGTGGGCTCCACAATCATTGCGCCCGGGAGCAGGCGGCCTTCTTGTTCGGCGGCGTTTAACATAAAAAGCGCGGCGCGGTCTTTGACGCTGAAAGGGTTAAACATTTCCAGCTTGGCCCATACGTGCCCCGGGCCCGGGTTTAAGCGGGTAACGGCGGCCAGCGGCGTGCGGCCGATGGCCTGTTCTAATGAATTTATTTTCATGCGCATGCCTCAAATCTTTCTTATTATTATAAGTGTTTGTGAAAAGTTTGTCAGCCGTTTGGTTGGCGGGCTGTATTATAGAGAAGGGAAAATTTTATACAATACAACCACACGCTTTTTAGCGCGTTACCATTTGAAAGGGGACAACTGCCAATGAATAAAAAACTGTTTACACCGGCTGTTTTAGCCGCTGTGTTTGTTTCGGTGGCGTTTTTTTGCGGATGCAAAAAAGCGGAAAATACGGCTTCTATGCCGGCACCTGTCGTAAATGCAATTACCGTCGTGCAGAAAGATCTGCCGTGGGACATTGAATACCCGGCCCAGGTGGCGGGCTCGCTGGAAATTCAAATCCGCGCGCAGGTGGGCGGTATTTTGCAGGCGCGTCTGTACAACGAAGGCGAATATGTAACCGCCGGAACGCAGCTGTTCCAGATTGATGACAAAGAATATAAAGTAGCGTTGGAAAAAGCGCAGGGCACCTTGGCCCAGGCCAAAGCCGAAGAACGCCGCACCCAGCGCACCTATGCGCGCATGAAACGCCTCCGCGCGGACAATGCCGTCAGCCAGCAGGATTACGACAACGCCCTTTCGGCCTATGAAACGGCTCAGGCCAACGTAAAAGTAGCGCAGGCGGGGGTGGGCGAAGCGGAAATTAATTTGGGATATACCAAAGTAACCGCACCCATTTCCGGCATTGCGGGCAAGGAAGCCCAGTCGGTGGGAAGTTTAATTTCTCCTACGGGTGAATCGGGTTTGCTGACGAATATGGTGCAGATTAATCCGCTGTATGTCAATTTTTCCATGCCCAGCCGCCAGTTTGAAAAATTATCGGCCGGTTTTATTTCCGGGCAGATTGCCATCGGCACGGAAGACCAGCAGGATAAGCTGAACGCCGCCCAATACCGCAAGACTGCCGCGGCCGACGCCCCGATTTACGTGGAAGTTCTTTTAAATAACGGGAAAGTATACCCGGAAAAAGGCAAAATTGTTTTCTTTGACAGTACTGAAAATACCCAAACGTCCAGTTTGGCCATGAAGGCGGAAGTGGCCAACCCCAACAATTCCCGCGCGTTGATGCCCGGGCAGTTTGTACGCGTGAAACTGGTAGGGGCGACGTATAAGAACGCCATTCTCATTCCGTCCTCGGCGGTGCTGAATACGGCGCAAGGGATGATGACGTACGTGATAGACGCCAACAACACGGTTGTCGCGCGCCCCATTCAGGCCCAGCTGCAGGAAGATATGTATATCGTAACCGACGGGTTAAAAGCCGGCGAACGCATTATGAACGGCGGGCTTGTGAAAGTGCGCCCCGGCCAGCAGGTGCAGGTGCAAATGCAGAATTTTGACACCCAGGCCCCGGCCGAGCAGGAAGCCGCGCTGGCGCAAGACGGGCGCAGCACGGCCGTATTGGAAGAAGAAATAGAAGCCTCCGAAGCTTCCGATACGCAGGCCCTGCCGCAGGAACAACCTGCCCCGGCCGCCGAAAATGCCGCCCAGCCGAAGGTTGCTCAGCCCGCGGCCCAAACGGCCGAACAACCGGCTCCTGCCGCAGCGGAAACCGCCCAGCCTGCGGCGAATGACACCGTTCCCCAACCGGCGGCTTCTTCCGAGGCCGCCAGCCAAACGGCGCCCCAGCCGGCAGAATCTTCTGACGGGAAATAGGGGGAAAAATGTTTTCTAAATTCTTTATCAACCGTCCGATTTTTTCTACAGTCATTTCGCTGTTGATTTCGCTGGCGGGGATCGTGTCTATCACGATGCTGCCGATTGAACAGTACCCGGATTTAACGCCGCCCACCATTGAAGTTTCGGCCTCGTATCCGGGCGCCAGCCCCGAAGTGATTGCCAACACCGTGGCCGCCCCCATTGAACAGCAGGTAAACGGAGTGGAAGACATGCTGTATATGAACTCCACTTCGTCTTCCAACGGGGATATGTCTTTGGTGGTGTCGTTTAAGGTAGGCACCGACCCCGACCAGGCGATGATTAACGTCAACAACCGCGTGCAAGGGGCCACGGCCACCCTGCCGGAAGACGTCCGCCGCTACGGGGTGGAAGTCAATAAAAAATCTTCCGCCATTTTGCAGCTGATTGCCCTGTATTCCCCCAACGGCCATTCCGACACCACGACCATCGGCAACTACGCGCTGTTAAACATTGTAGACGATTTAAAACGTATTGAAGGTGTGGGCGATGCGCAGGTTATGTCCGCCAACGACTATTCCATCCGCATTTGGATTAAGCCGGATGTCCTTTCCCAGCGCGGCCTTTCCGTAAGCGACATTGTCGCCGCCGTGCAGGCGCAAAACACCCAGCGTTCGGCCGGCAAAATCGGCCAGCCGCCGCTGCCGGTGGAAGTAGACCGGATGTATTCCATCGTGGCGCCCGGCCGCCTGACGGATCCGAAAGAATTTGAAGAAATTATTCTGCGCGCCAATCCGGACGGTACCTCCCTTCGCTTAAAAGACGTGGCCCGGGTGGAACTGGGCAGCCAGACGTATGAATTTAACGGGCGCTTTAACGGCAAGCCGGCGGTGCCAGTGGGGGTGTATCTCTCGCCGGGGGCCAATGCCGTGGCCACCGCCAAAGCGGTGGACGAGCACATGAAGGAAATCGCCCAAAACTTTCCGCCCGATTTGGATATTGATTACAAAGTGGCGTATGACACCACGCTGTTTGTAACCGCCTCTATTGAAGAAGTCATCCACACGCTGATTGAAGCGATGATCTTGGTGTTTTTGGTGGTGTACCTGTTCTTAAAAGACTGGCGCGCCACGCTGATCCCGTGTTTGGCGGTGCCGGTGTCTATTATCGGCGCGTTTGCAGGTATGTTGCTGTTGGGTTTTTCCATTAACACGCTGACGCTGTTCGGGTTGGTGTTGGCCATCGGTATCGTGGTGGACGACGCCATCGTGGTCATTGAAAACGTGGAACGCATCATGCACGAAGAAAACCTGCCCGTCAAGGAAGCCACCATTAAGGCCATGGGCGAAGTGTCCGGCCCGGTGGTCGCCATTGTGCTGGTGTTGTGTTCGGTGTTTGTGCCGGTGGCGTTTATGGGCGGCTTGACAGGGATTATGTACCAGCAGTTTGCCATTACCATTGCCGTATCGGTGGTCATTTCCGGCTTGGTGGCGCTTACGCTGACCCCGGCCCTCTGCGCGCTGTTGCTTAGGAAGCAACCGCACCCCACCCGCGGGTTTTTCTATCAGTTTGACCGTTTCTTTGAAAAACTGACGGCCAAATACGGCACGTGGGTGGCGTTCTTTATCCGCAAGCTTACGGTGTCGGTCGTTTTAATTGCGGTGCTGTTTTTGGGTGCGTTTGGCTTATTTAAAATCGTGCCCGGCAGCTTGCTGCCCGATGAAGACCAAGGGGTTATTATGGTGGCGGCGCAGTTGGATCCGTCGGCCTCTTTGTCCAACAGCGACGAGGTCGCCGTACAGCTGGAAAACCTGATTATGGCCCAGCCGGCGGTGTCGGAAGTGCTGACTTTTTCCGGCTATGATATTTTAAGCAGTACGCAAAAAAGCAACACGGTGGCGGCGTTTGTGATGCTCAAACCCTGGAAAGAACGCAAAGAAAAATCGCTTTCTTCCGCGGCGCTGGTGGGCAGTTTGTACGCCCAGGCGCAGACCAAGATTCCCAACGCCGTCGTCATGCCGTTTAACCCGCCGCCCATTATGGGCATGAGCACCACCGGCGGGCTGGAAGGCTATATCCAAAACCGCAGTTCCGGCGGAAGTGACGCGCTGGAAGCGCAAACGCAAAAATTTATTGAAGCCGCCAAAAAACGGCCGGAGCTCTCCAGCGTCAGCACAACGTTCTCGGCGGCGATTCCGCAGTATAAGCTGGATGTGGACGAAATTAAAGCCCAGGCCATGGGCGTGCCTCTTTCGGAATTATACGCCACGCTGCAGGGCACGTTCGGCACGTACTACATCAACGACTTTACCTACTCGGGCCGCAGCTTTAAAGTCATGATGCAGGCTGACGGCCAATACCGCGCCCGCCCGGAGCAAATCTCGGGCATTTACGTCCGCTCCAATTCCGGGGCGATGGTGCCGCTTTCCACTTTGGTTACGCTCACGCCCACCTTGGGCCCGGACGTTGTGGAGCGGTTTAACGTCTTCCCGGCCGCCAAAATTATGGCTACTCCCGCCGCGGGCTACAGCTCCGGCGACGCTATCCGCGCCGTGGAAGAAACCGCCAAAGAAGTCTTGGATTCCGGCTTTACGCTGGCCTGGACGGGCACCACGTATCAGGAAAAAATCTCCGGCAACGCCTCGGCCGTGGCGCTTTTGTTGGGCATGCTGGTGGTGTTCTTAATTTTGGCCGCGCAGTATGAAAAATGGAGCCTGCCCATTGCCGTATTGCTGGCGGTTCCGTTTGCCATTTTCGGGGCGTTGGCGGGCACGTGGGCCAGAGGCCTCTCCAACGATATTTATTTCCAAATTGCCTTGGTGGCTTTGGTGGGGTTGGCGGCCAAAAACGCTATTTTGATTGTAGAGTTTGCCGTCATGCTCAAAGCCCAAGGCTACGACACGACCCGCGCCGCGGTGGAAGCCGCCAAACTGCGTTTCCGCCCGATTGTAATGACCTCACTGGCGTTTATTTTGGGCTGTGTGCCGCTGGCCGTCAGCACGGGGGCCGGCGCCGCCAGCCGCCACGCAATCGGTACGGCGGTGGTGTTTGGCATGTTGGCCGCCACGCTGATTGCCCCGCTGTTTGTGCCGATGTTCTTTACCTTGCTTAGCGGCGGGCGCACCAAACAGCTGGCGCAAGCCGTTGAAACATCTGAAACCAAAAAGGAGAATGTATGAACTGGAAACAACTGGGAACCGTACTGGCCGCGGTGTGGCTGGGGGGATGTATGCTGGGCCCCAACTACAAACAGCCGGATTTGGATTTGCCGGCCGGCCAAACGGCGGAGAATTTCAGCGTATTTACCAACAGCAAATGGTGGGAAGTATTCCAAGACCCGGTATTAAACCAACTGGAAGCCGACGCGTTGGAACATAATAAAGACTTGCAAGCCGCCATCGCCCGCGTGGATCAAGCCCGGGCGGAAGTGGGCATTGCCACGGCCGACCAGCTGCCCAGCCTGTCTGCGGCGGCGGAATCGGGCCGCGCCGGGGATCAGGCCGGTTCGGGGCAGAGCAAAAGCACGGCCAATGTGTCGGTGTCGTATGAGTTGGATTTGTGGGGCAAATACCGCCGTTTGAGTGAAGCCGCCCAAGCCCAGCTGCTGGCCAGCGAAGCCGCCCGCGATACCGTACGCCTGACGCTGACGGCGGACGTTGCCAAAAACTATTTTTCCCTGCGGATGTTGGACGCCCAACTGGAAATTGCCCAGCGCACTTTGCAGGCCCGCCAGGAAAACGTGCGCATTTACACCAGCCGCTATCAAAACGGTTATTGCACGGAAGTGGATTTAAAACGCGTGGAAGCCAATATGGCCAGCGTGCAGGCGCAGGAACAACAGCTGCGTTTGAAAATTGCTCAGACGGAAACGGCCCTTTCGGTGCTGGTGGGCAAGTCCCCGCGGGAAATTGTAGAAAACAATACGCCGCGCGGGAAAAGCCTGTCCGAAATTACGCTGATTCCCAATGTGCCTGAAGGCCTGCCCTCGGACTTGCTGGCCCGCCGGCCGGACGTGCGCTCCGTGGAGGGGCAGCTGATGGCCGCCAATGCCAATATCGGCGCGGCGCGTGCGGCGTATTTCCCCAGCATTCCGCTGACGGCTTCCGCCGGATACGCCAGCGGGGCGCTTAATAATTTGTTTACCGGTTCTTCCGGCGTGTGGGCGGCGGGGGGCCAGTTGCTGGCGCCTATTTTTGAAGGCGGCAAAATCCGCGCCGCAAACAAAAAAGCCGAAGCGCAATACCGCGAAACGCTGGCTTCCTACGAAAAAACGGTGCAGGGCGCGTTTAAAGAGGCGTTGGACGCAATTTCCGCCAACCAAATTAACCGCGAAATTTTTGATTCGTACAAACAGCAAACCGAAGCCATGCAGCGCAGTTACGAGCTG
Organism: Elusimicrobium sp. An273; assembly: GCF_002159705.1. Taxonomy (NCBI): domain Bacteria; kingdom Pseudomonadati; phylum Elusimicrobiota; class Elusimicrobia; order Elusimicrobiales; family Elusimicrobiaceae; genus Candidatus Avelusimicrobium; species Candidatus Avelusimicrobium gallicola. Next base: position 354,292 of record NZ_NFJD01000001.1, on the reverse strand, counting down.
ACCAAAAAACAGGAAGACGCCGGCCTCATCGGCGTAACGGACTTGCTGGACGTGGAAGAGAACCTGCTTTCGGCGGAAATGAATTTGGCCACGGCGCGCAACGACGAATTGGCGGCCATCGTCAACTTGTCTAAAGCATTGGGCGGCGGCTGGAACGTGCAGGACGGTTTCGGCCCGTATGAAAATTTAGTCAAAAAACAACAAGCCGCCTTGGATCCGCAAGCAACGGCGCAGCCTTAGTTTTTTGCCGTTTTCTGCATCCCCGCGTTTGTAAACGCGGGGATTTTTTTGTCTTTCTCCGCGCGGGGCCCCGCCGCTTTTGGGGCGCGGCGGGCTGGGCGCAAAGCCGGAAATTTAGTAAAATATATATATGAACATACCGGCGCTGTGCCCGTTGGACGGCCGCTACAGCGGCAGACTGGGCGCGCTCAGAAGTGTAATGAGCGAAGCCGCCTTTACTGCATACCGCGTGCGCGTGGAGTGCGCGTGGTTTGAAATCCTTTCCGAATTAAAACTTTTTAAACCGCTTACGAAAGAAGAACGCGGCCTGCTGGCGCAGGCGTGCGAACTGAGTGCGGCCGATTTGGATCACATCCGTGCGCTGGAGTTTGACGGCTACCTTCACATTCCGCCTACCAGGCACGATGTGAAAGCCGTGGAGTATTTTTTGCGTTTGCGCTTGGGCAAAACCTCGCTTAAAGACCGCCTGCAATGGCTGCATTTCGCCCTGACAAGCGAAGACGTAAACAGCGCCGCCTATGCCCTTCTGCTGACGCAGGGCGTGGAAAAAGCCCTCCTGCCGGCCTTGGAAAACCTGCAGAAAGAACTTTCCAAACTTGCCCGCAAAGAGGCCCGTTCCGTATTGCTGGCCCGCACGCACGGCCAGCCGGCGGTGCCCACCACGTTTGGAAAAGAAATGCGGGTGTTTGCCAATCGGCTGGCGCGGCAGATTGCACAGCTTAAACGGCAGGAAATTACGTTTAAATTTGGCGGCGCCGTCGGCAATTTTAACGCACATTATGCGGCTTTCCCGCAGGTGCGCTGGCCGCGGGCGGCCGCTAAAATGGCGGCTGTGTTAAACCGCGGGCACAAAATGAAAATTTCGCTCACGCCCGTTTCCACCCAGGTAGACCCGCGCGACAGCTACGCCGAACTGTTTGACAATTTGCGCCGGGCGGATGTGGCACTGTTGGATTTGTGCCGGGATATGTGGCAATATATTTCCGCCGGGTTAGTTCATCAGAAAACGGCGGCGGGGGAAGTGGGGTCTTCCACCATGCCGCAGAAAGTAAACCCGATTGATTTTGAAAATGCGGAAGGCAATTTGCAGCTGGCGGATGCGTTGTTCGGGCTGTTTTCGTGCAAATTACCGGTTTCGCGGTTGCAGCGGGATTTGTCGGACTCCACGGTGCTTCGCAACATGGCGGTGGCGTTTGGCTATGCGCTGGTGGCGTACCAGTCCGTTCTAAAAGGGCTGGGCAAAATTTCGTTTGACCGGGCCGCAGCCCGGCAGGAGCTCTGCGCCCACCCGGAAGTATTGGCGGAAGCCGTTCAAACCCTTTTGCGCGCGGCGGGGTATCCGCACGCGTATGAAACCCTGCGCGATTTCACGCGCGGGCGGGCCGTTACGGCCTCCTTGTTGCAGCAATTTATAGCCGGGCTGCCGGTGGATGCGGCAACCCGTTCCAAACTACAGGCGCTGTGCCCGGAAAACTATCTGGGCCGCGCACGCGAACTTGCGGAGGAAAAGTATGATTGATATTGTCTGCGGCGGACAAGCCGGCGACGAAGGAAAAGGCAAAATTTCTGCGTATTTGTCTTATAAAGGAAATTACGACTACTGCGTGCGGGTGGGCGGCCCCAATGCCGGGCACACCGTGGTAAAAGACGGCAAATCCTACACGCTTAAAAACATCCCTTCGGGATTTTTAAACCCCAAAACCAAATTGGTGTTGGGCGCGGGCGCGTATACCAAAACCGAATGGTTGTTGGAAGAAGTCAAACTGACGGGCACGCGCGATCGGCTGATTATAGACCCGTACGCCGTGCTAATTTCCGACGAGCAGACGGCGGCCGAAAAGAATGCGTCCCATTTTATGCAGCACATCGGCAGCGTGGGTACCGGGCTGGGGCAGGCCGTGCGCGACCGGATTGAACGGCGCGACATTAAATTTGCCAAAGACGAACCGCTGTTAAAAGATTTTATTCAAGACGTGCCGGAACTTTTAAACGGGTGCCTGGACAAAGGCGGAGAAATCCTGCTGGAAGGCACGCAGGGAATTAAACTTTCTTTGCTGCACGGGGAATATCCGTTTGTTACGTCGCGCGACACGACGGCAAGCACCTTCTTGGGCGAGGCCGGTTTGGGCCCCAAGTCCGTGCGGGACGTGTATGTTGTGTTTAAACCCTATATCACGCGCGTAGGCCCCGGCCCGCTGGAAAGAGAGCTGACGGATGAAAAACAGCTGGAAGTGTATCATACCAAAGGGCACGAAGTGGGCAGCGTCAGCAAGCGGCTGCGCCGCATCGGCGCGTTTGAATCGCGCTCGGCCGCGCGGGCGATTATGATTAACAACTGCACCAAAATCGCCATTACACACATTGATATGTTCCCGGGCAATGACCGCGTGAAGAAGTATGAAGACTTCAGCTCGGAAGCCAAAACGTTTTTGGACAATTTAAAAGCGTTGTGCGCGCGGACGTATCCGCACCCGGAAATCGCACTGATTTCCACCGGGCCGGATATGGAAGATACATTGGTGCTTTAACAAAAACCCGCGCTTTTAAGCGCGGGTTTTTTGTGGGAGAGTTGCGTTTTTTTACTTCGGGAGAGTATAATAAAAAAAGGGGGATTTTATGAAAGATATCGTTTTTGATTTAGGCGGAGTGCTGATAGATTGGAATCCGCGCTATCTATACAAAAAAATTTTTGCTTCCGAAGAAGAAATGGAATGGTTCTTGTCCAACGTGTGCACGCCGCAGTGGAACACGCAGCAAGACGCCGGGCGGCCGTTTGCGCAAGGGATTGCCTTAGCCAAAGAGAAATATCCCAAATATGCGCCGCAGATTGAAGATTATTACAAACGCTGGGAAGAAATGCTGGGCGGGTCCATCAAGGGCACGGTGGCCATTTGGCGTGAGCTGAAAGACAAAGGCTACCGCATCTACGCGCTGACGAACTGGTCGGCCGAGACGTTTCCGATTGCCAAGGCCAAATATGATTTTCTGCAGCAGATGGACGGCATCGTCGTGTCGGGGGAAGAGCATTTGGTCAAACCCGACCCGGAAATTTACGCCCGCCTGTTAAAACGCTTCGGCCTCCATTCGCCCAACTGCGTGTATATTGACGATAACGCCGCCAACGTTTCGGCGGCCGCTATGCTGGGATTTGACGCCATCCCCTTCCAAAGCCCCGATGCTTTGCGCATGGAACTTTTAAAACGTGGAATTTTATAGAATATATGTGTAAATTTAGTAAAAAGATTTAGAAGGAGATCTTTATGTGTAACTCTTTTTGTTTCAAACAACATGTTTCAACTTCCGGCTTTACGCTGATAGAACTCTTGGTCGTCGTTTTAATCATCGGTATTTTAGCCGCAGTGGCATTGCCTCAGTATGATCGCTCAGTCTTACGTTCCCGCATGGCCACCGCCAAACCGGCGTTGGTATCCTTGAAGGAGGCTATAAAACTATATCACTTGGAAACAGGAACCTGGCCCACTTCTTTGGAGGATCTAACTATCCAAATCCCGGAAAATGAAGGGTATTGGATTCATAGCCCCATAGCTGCTTGGGGGGCGGAATCGGCTCCTTTGGCGGTATGGACGGGTTTAACGCAAAACGGGACGACCTTTGGCTTGGTTCTTCCGGTGGCAAGTAATGATTGGGTGTGTTGCGGCAATGCCGTGGCGGATACCAATCAAGTGCAAGAATTGTGTGAAAAAGCTGGATATAGGGAGTATATCCAAAGTCCCACCGGTGGTTTGCGCGGTTGTTATAAATAAAAAGATTTTTTAAAACCCCCGCTGTTAAGCGGGGGTTTTTTAGTCTGCTTTGCTGATTAAAACTTCCATTAATTTATGCCGCCGGAACTTGCGGGGGTCTACCAATATGCCGTCCGCTTTTAACTTATCGTTTTTATCCAGTGCACGGCCCAATTTTTGTTCCGTCCATTGAAGAACGGTGGTAGTGGCCGCTAAACCTTCCGGTGCGGAAACTTGGAGCTGGGCAAAGACATCCGTCATTTTGGCACTGGCACTGGCCACCAGCGAAGAGCCTATCGGGCGGATATACGCCGGGAAGAAATCATACTCGTCTTCAATTTCACCCACCATTTCCTCAAAAATATCTTCCAGTGTAAGAATGCCGGTAATTTTTTCCCCTTCCGTTACCAAACAAATGTGTTGTTTGTTTTTCATTAACTTTTCTAACGCGGCGGAGATTAACGTATCCGCTTCCAAGCGCAGGATCGGGCGCATAATGGAGCGGGCCGAAGTGGGCGAGCCGGAAGCCATTTTGGTAGAGAGGAAAATATCTTTAAAATTTAAGTAGCCGATAATGCTTTGCGGATCCTGCGGGTTTTCCCGCACCGGAAAGCGGGTGTGCATATCCAAATGCGCTTTGACGAATGTATCGGCGATGGAGTCCCCGGCGTCCAGCATATATACCTGATCCAGCGGCACCTGAATTTCGCGGATTTTGCGGATACAGAACATCGCGCTGGAGAGTACGATTTTTTCTTCCGTTTTGCCAAACAAGCGGGAAGAAGACGCAATAGCCGCCGCGGTGCGCAGGTCGGTCATGGCGGCCTGCTGGGCTTCTTTGGGGTCGGGCTTTTTGCTGGAAAGCGGTTTTTGGGTAAAAAAGCGCACCAAGGCTTCCATAATGTGCACAATGGGCGACAAAATGGAATACAACACGCGCATGACCGGCGAAAATTTAAGCGTTACAAATTCTTTGTTTTTAATGGCGAAGGTTTTGGGGGTCAGCTCGGCAAACACAATGGTAATAAAACTCAGCGGCACCACCACCACCGCCACGGATACGACATCCGCCAGGCGTTTGGGCAGAGAAAGCCATTCCTGTAAAATGGGAGAAAACATTTCGTCCGCGCCCGCGCCTCCGGCCGCGGCGGCAATGGCGCCCACCAGCGTAATGCCGATTTGCACTACCGCCAAACTGCCTTCCATATGGTCTTTCATAAAAAGCGCCTGTTCGGCGCCCAGGCGTTTTTCCTGGGCCAAAATGGAAAGCTTGGTGCGGGAAATGGAAGCCAGCGCCATTTCGTAGGCGGCCAGCAGGGCGTTTAAAACAAGCATCAGAAGGATGATGAGTATAGTCATGGGATATAGTGTAGCAAAAAAGAAGTATTAGCAAAAGGGGGAGCCCGTCGTGTAATACCGTCCGCGGACTTGGGTTTTTGCTTGACAAGCGCCGACGATAAGCATATCCTTTAAAAGAAGAGGATTTTTTGTGTATGAAGAAAAAATTTAATGTTACCGGTATGACTTGCTCCGCCTGCCAAGCGCACGTAGAACGGGCGGTGGCCCGGCTGCCCGGCATGCGCTCGGCCGCGGTGAACCTGCTGCAAAACACGCTGACGGCGGATTATGATGAAGAACGCCTGAGCACGCAGGACATTATTGCCGCGGTGCGCGGGGCGGGGTACGACGCTTTTGCCCCCGGCGAAGAAACGGGGGTCTTGTCGCCCCAGCGGGCCGCCAAAGACGAGGCGCGCCGCATCAAATATCGTTTTATTGCGTCGCTTATTTTTTTGCTGCCGCTGTTATACGTGGCCATGGGGCAGATGCTGGCGCTGCCGCTTCCGAAGGAGCTGACGGAAAACCCCGGCCTTTTTGCGCTCACGCAGTTTTTATTGGTGTTGCCCGTTTTATCCGTCAACCGCCGTTTCTTTACCAACGGTTTTAAACGGCTGGTGCAGGGCGGGCCGAATATGGACAGTCTCATCGCCCTCGGCTCGGGGGCGGCGGTATTGTCCGGCTTGTGGGGATTGTTTCGTATTTTGGTGTTGATGGAACACCCAGATTGGACGGCCGCGCTGGAGCAGGCTTTTCACGGATTATACTTTGAATCGGCCGCGATGATTTTAACGTTGGTTACGTTGGGCAAATGGCTGGAAGCGCGGGCCAAAGTAAAAACCTCGGATGCAATTTCGGCCTTGGTTCGGCTGGTGCCGCAGGAGGCGTCTGTGCTGCGGGACGGGAAAGAAGTTTCCGTCCCCGTGCAGGGGCTGGTGCCGGGGGATATTGTGGTCGTACGCGCCGGCGAGCGAATTGCGGCAGACGGTGTGGTGGTAGACGGTGGTGGCGCCGCCGATGAATCGGCCCTGACGGGGGAAAGCGTCCCGCAGGATAAGCCGATCGGGGCGGAATTGGCGGCGGGAACGCTGCTTGCTAGCGGCTATGTGGAGCTGAAAGTGGCGCGCACGGGCAAAGACACCGTGCTGGCGCAAATTATTACGCTGGTGGAAGAAGCCGCCGGCAGCAAAGCGCCGATTGCGCGCCTGGCAGACCGCGTGAGCGCCGTGTTCGTGCCGACGGTTATCGCCATTGCGCTTCTTACCCTGGTGGTGTGGCTGGCGCAGGGAACCAGTTTTTCGTTTGCCCTGTCTTCGGCCATTGCGGTATTGGTTATTTCTTGCCCGTGTGCGCTGGGGCTGGCCACGCCTACGGCCATTATGGTGGGCACGGGCAGCGCGGCGCGGCAGGGCATTTTGGTCAAATCAGCCGCGGCGCTGGAACGCGCGCATAAGGTTACCACGGTCGTGTTGGATAAAACCGGCACGGTAACCAGCGGGCGGATGCAGGTGGCGGGGATTGTGCCCGGGGCGCAATCGTCTTCGGAAGAATTGCTTACGCAGGCGGCGTCGCTGGAGCATTTTTCCCAACATCCGTTTGCGCAGGCGCTGTCGGGCTATGCGGAAGAAAAGAATATCCCGCTGGTGCCGGTTTCCCGGTTTGAGGGCATCCCCGGCCGCGGCGTATGCGCCCAAGAAGGGGAAGAACAGCTTAGCGGCGGCAATTTAACTTATATGCAGGAATTGGGCGTAGCGGTTGCAGACGGCGAAAAACTGCTTGCCCAAGAAGCCGCCTTGGGCCGCACGCCGCTTTTCTTTGTGCGCGGGAAAAAGTATTTGGGAATGATTTCTTTTTCCGACACCATAAAACCCGCCTCGGCGGATGCCGTAGGATTGTTAAAACGCATGCACCTGCAGGTAATTTTGCTGACCGGGGACAACCCGCAAACCGCCCAAAGCGTGGCGCGGGCGGTGGGCATAGACCGCGTGATTGCGGGTGTACTGCCGCAGGAAAAAGAAGCCGTCATCCGCCGTTTGCAGGATGAAGGCGAAGTGGTGGCCATGGCGGGCGACGGCGTGAACGACGCTCCGGCGCTGGTGCGGGCGGATGTAGGGATGGCGCTGGGCGCGGGGACGGACGTGGCGGTAGAATCGGCGGACATTGTGCTGATGAAAGACGATTTAACCGGCGTAGCCACCGCCTTGCAGTTAAGCCGGGCGGTGCTGCGCAACATCAAAGAAAATTTGTTTTGGGCGTTTATTTACAACGTGTTGGGCATTCCGCTGGCGGCGGGCGTGCTGTATTTGCCGTTTGGGTGGAAATTGAGCCCGATGTTTGCGGCCGCGGCGATGAGTTTAAGCTCCGTGTGCGTCGTTACCAACGCTTTGCGGCTGCGCTTTTTTAAGCCGGCGCGGATTGCCCGCAAACACCAACACAAGGGGAAAATTATGCGAAAAACATTAATTATAGAAGGAATGGTATGTGCCCACTGCGCAGGCCGCGTGGAAAGGGCGCTTAATTCTATCCCCGGCGTACAGGCCAAAGTGGATTTAAGCCAAAAATGCGCCGTGGTGGAATCTCATGCGCAAATCACGGACGAAGCCCTCAAGCAAGCCGTGCAAAAAGCGGGGTACGAAGTGGTTGCCATCAATTAGCCGTTCTGAACGATAAAAGCCGGGTGCTTGCGCCCGGCTTTTTTTGCGGGATAATTGATACAATAAAAGAAAGCACTTCCCGGCAAAAGGAGTTTAGTATGAACCATTTCGGTTTTGTAAAAGTGGCGGCGGCGGTGCCGTCCGTAAAAGTGGCGGATCCCGCCTATAACGCCGCGCAAATGGAAACTTGCCTGCGCCAAGCCGTGCGCGAAGGCGTGCGGGCGGTGGTGTTTCCGGAATTGGGGGTTACGGGGTATACCTGCGGCGATCTGTTTTTAAAACCTTTGCTGCTGGACGCCGCCGAACGCGTGCTGGGGGCGCTCTTGCGGCGGACGGAAAGCCTGGACATTGTTTTTATGGCGGGGCTTCCCGTGCGCGCGGGAACGGTGCTGTTAAACGCGGCGGCGGTCTGCTACCGCGGCGAAATTTTGGGCGTGGTGCCCAAAACGCACTTGCCCAATTACAACGAATTTTATGAACGGCGCTGGTTTGCTTCCGCCCAGGAATGGGGCGGCGGCGAAGTGGAGCTGTGCGGGCAGGTTGTGCCCGCGGGGCCGGATTTGCTGTTTGAAGCGGGCGGAATGAATTTCGGCGTAGAAATTTGCGAAGATTTGTGGGCGGTGGTGCCGCCTTCTTCGCGTCTTGCGCTGCAGGGGGCGGACGTTATTTTTAACTTGTCTGCGAGCAACGCCCTGACGGGCAAATACGCCTATGTGCGCCAGTTGGTGGCCCAGCAGTCGGCCCGGTGCCTGTGCGGGTACGTGTATGCTTCGTGCGGGTTTGGCGAATCAACGACCGACGTCGTATTCGGGGGCAATGCGCTGATTTACGAAAACGGCACGCCGCTGGCTTTTTCGGAACGATTTTCCACCCAAGCGCAGCTGGTAAGTGCGGAAATAGACGTGGAGCGCCTGCGCGCCGAGCGCGCGGTAAACACCACGTTCCGCGCCGATGCCGCCTACGAAGCGGCCGAGCCGTATGAACGGGTGGAAACGGGAATGGCGCCGGCGCCGGTATTGGCTCTTTCGCGCCCGGTTTCCGCGTTGCCGTTTGTGCCCAAAGGAACCGCGTTGAACGAGAACTGCCAGGAAATTTTTAACATTCAGGTAACGGGGCTGGCCACGCGCCTTGCCGCGGCGCACGCCCAAACGGCGGTAGTGGGCATTTCGGGCGGGCTGGACTCCACACTGGCCCTGCTGGTATGCGCCCAAACGTTTGCCAAGCTGGACTGGCCGCGCAAAAAAATTATCGGCGTTACCATGCCCGGTTTCGGCACGACCGACCGCACCTACCAAAACGCCTTGGCCTTGATGAAAAATCTGGGCGTTACCATTCGGGAAGTAAACATTCAAAAAGCATGCGAACAACATTTTTCGGATATCGGCCACAACCCCAAAATCAAAGACGTTACCTACGAAAACACCCAAGCGCGCGAACGCACCCAGGTGCTGATGGATATCGCCAACCAAACGGGCGGAATCGTGGTGGGGACGGGAGATTTGTCCGAACTGGCGCTGGGCTGGGCCACGTATAACGGGGATCATATGTCCATGTATGGGGTAAACGCGGGCGTGCCCAAAACGCTGGTGCGGTTGCTGGTGTTGTGGGCGGCGCAGCACGAAACGGGCAAAAAAACGCAGGCTGTATTAAACGATATTGTGGCTACGCCCATCAGCCCCGAGCTGTTGCCTGCCACCGCCAAAGGCCATATCGCCCAAAAGACGGAAGATTTGGTCGGCCCGTATGAACTGCATGATTTCTTTTTGTATTATTTCCTGCGGTACGGCTTTGGCCCGGCAAAAATTTATTTCTTGGCCAAGCACGCGTTTGATAAAAAGTTCACGCCGGCCGTTATCAAAAAATGGCTGCAAGTATTTTTAAAGCGCTTCTTTGCCCAACAATTTAAACGCTCCTGCCTGCCGGACGGGCCGAAGGTAGGGTCGGTGGCGCTTTCGCCGCGGGGCGACTGGCGCATGCCCAGCGACGCCAGCGTACAGGCCTGGCTGGCGGAGGCCGAAAACCTGCATTGAAATGGCGCGGGACACGCAAGCGGGAGAAGCTATGTTTGACGTTATTATTATCGGGCTGGGCCCGGCGGGCAGTACGTTGGCCCGGCTCCTTTCCGGCAAGCAAAAAGTGCTTTGTTTGGATAAAAAAACAGACGCTTCGGACAGTTTTTCAAAACCCTGCGGCGGCCTGCTGGCGCCGGATGCGCAAAAAGCGTTGGCGCGGTTTGATTTGACGCTTCCCAAATCCGTTTTGGTAGACCCGCAGCTCTTTTCCGTGCGCACGATTGACTTGGCCAGCGGGCTCTGCCGCCACTATCCGCGTTTCTACATCAATATGAACCGCCACCGCTTTGACCGGTGGCTGATTTCGTTAATTCCAAACAGCGTATCCGTGCAAGCGGGCGCGCAAGTGGTGCGCGCCGTGCGGGAAACAGACGGCTCTTTTTCGGTAACGTTTCGGCAAAACGGCAGCCTGCACACGGCCCGCGGGCGGCGCCTGGTGGGGGCGGACGGGGCCGACTCGTTTGTCCGGCGGACGTTTTTTCCCCGCCACGCTATCCGCAGTTACACGGCCGTACAGCAATGGTTTGCGGATACGCACAAAAGTCCTTTTTATTCCTGTATTTTTGACCCGGCGGAAACGGACTGCTATGCGTGGTCGGTTTCCAAGGACGGATATTTTATTTTTGGCGGCGCCTATCCCGTGCAGAACAGCCGGGCGCGCTTTGAGCGGCAAAAAAAGAAATTGGAGCGGCTGGGCCTTCAATTTGGAAACCCGCTTAAAACGGAAGCGTGCCGCGTATTGCGTCCGGCGGGGTGGAAAGAATTTTGCCTGGGTGGAAACGGCGTATTTTTAATCGGCGAGGCCGCCGGCTTTATCAGCCCCAGCAGTTTGGAAGGCATTTCAAGCGCGTTTGAAAGCGCCCGCCGGCTGGCGGATTCTTTTGAGCAAACGCCCGGCCGGACGGAACACCGCCGCTACGCGCGCAACACGTTGCGCCTGCGGCTAAAATTGTGGAGTAAGCTGTTTAAATGCCCGTTTATGTACCGGCCGTTGTTGCGCAAATGGGTGATGAAAAGCGGGCTGCAAAGTATCTCAGTTCTTCGCTCGTAATAAAGCATACATCAAAAACCCCGGGGAAACCCGGGGTTTTGTAATTAGTCGTTTAAAAAACTTTTGCCAAACCGAAGCGGCGGCAGTTTGAAATAATCCGCCAGGGTTTGCCCCAAGTCGGCATAGGTGTCGCGCCCGCCGATAAACTGCGGCTTAATGCCCGGCCCGAACAAAATGACCGGCACGTGCTCGCGGGTGTGGTCGGTGCCTTTGTAGGTAGGGTCGCAGCCGTGGTCGGCCGTGATAAACGCCACATCCCCCGGCTGCATTTGTGCGGCCAATTCGGGCAGGCGGGTGTCAAAGTATTCCAAGCCTTTGGCGTAGCCTTCCACGTCGCGGCGGTGGCCCCACGTCATATCAAAATCCACAAAGTTCGTAAACACGAGGCTGAAATCCGGCGCCGCTTTGGCTTGCGCGAGGGTAACGTCCCACAGTTCTTCCAGGCCGGAGGCTTTTACCGCTTGGGTAATGCCCTGCTTGGCGAAAATATCGGATATTTTCCCGACGGAAATCACTTCTCCGCCCGCGTTTTTAATTTCGTCCAATACGGTAATCATCGGCGGTTTGACGGAATAGTCGTGGCGGTTTTTGGTGCGTTTAAATTCGCCTTTCTTTTCGCCTTCAAACGGGCGGGCAATCACGCGGGCGATGTTATAGGGCGCCACGTGTTTAAAGGCGATCTCGCACACCTTATACAGCCGCTCCAAGCCGAAATGCTTTTCGTGCGCGGCAATTTGGAAGACGCTGTCCGCCGATGTGTAGCAAATGGGTTTGCCGGTTTTAATATGTTCCTCGCCCAGTTCTTCAATAATGGCGGTGCCGGAGGCAGCTTTGTCGCCCAGGATGCCGGGCAGGCCGGCTTCGGCGCAGATTTTTTCAATCAGTTCCGGCGGGAAGGACGGATAGTCCGGCTTAAAATAGCCCCACTCAAACTGCACCGGAGAGCCCGCCATTTCCCAATGGCCGGAAGAAGTGTCTTTGCCGTGGCTGATTTCGCGCATAAAACCGTATTTGGAAGGGAGCGAAACGGACGCTTTGGTTTGCGCACCCGCCGCGGGAGCTTTGCCTGTGGAAGCTTCGGCCGCTTTAAACAGGCCCAGTGCCGCCAAATTCGGCACGTTCAGCCCGCCGCGCGCGGCGGCGATGTGTCCCAGTGTGTCGGCCCCGGCGTCGCCAAATTTGGCGGCGTCTTCGGCGCCTCCGATTCCAAACGAATCCATCATCAAAATTACAGCTCTTCCTTTACGGGTCATAGGTGCCTCCTGCTTTTCTTTTATTATACCCCAAAAAAATCCCGCCGTCTAATCGGCCTTCCCTGCACCAAAGGAAGAGCAAAATGCTATAGTATTAACCAGAGGGGGGAGTTATGAAACAAGCGTACGTAAATATGCGAAATTTTTGGCTGGACGTCAAAAATCTGGAAAACCGCAAGGGCGTTATTGAAATCGGGCCGGATAAAATTTCCGTGGCCGGCATTGAAATGGCGATGCAGGACGGAAATGAAGTAAAGCATTTGTTTTTGGCCACCAATTCGTTGGGGGACAGCAGCCTGTATTTTGAAAACAACAGCAAAAGCGGGTTGGGCGGCATCATCGGCGGGCACGGGCACGAAGCCCTGCAGGAAACGGCCGCGCGGATGTTGGCGCACGCCAGCAAACTGACCGGGGAAATGACGGCTGTGGCCGCAGGGGGCGAATTGCCGCCGCCTTCTTCGCCGCAGATGGTGCGGCTGTTTGCCGTGTCTAAAGAAAAATTATTCTATACGGAATTGCCCGAAGTAAATTTGCGCAATCCGGAAAATAATTTTTATCCGTTTTTTGCCTATTCCCAGCAAACGCTGGGGCTGTTCCGCGAGCAGGAAACGCAGGCCTCTTCTAAACCGGGGCATTCTTAATTGAAATTACTTGGACGTAAAAAAGCCGCCTTTCGGGGCGGCTTTTTTGCGGTTAATCGCAGTTTATTTTTTCGTCTATTATATAAAGCGGGCGCTGTTTTACTTCTATAAAAATGCGGCCCAAATACTCGCCGATGACGCCCAGCGAAATAAGCTGTACGCCGCTGAAGAACAAAATGGCCACCATCAGCGAAGCATACCCGCTGACGGGGTTTCCGTATACGATTTTTTGAAACGCTACCCACAGCGCATACAAAAAGGCAAATCCGGAAACGGCAAAGCCGAAATACGTCCACAGCCGAAGCGGCACCGTGCTGGAAGCGGTCAAGCCTTCCAACGCAAAATTCCACAGCCGCCAGTAATTCCACTTGGTTTGTCCGGCCGGGCGCGCTTGGCGCTTAAACGGAACGGCCGCCGTAGGAAAGCCGACCCAATTAAAAAGGCCTTTCATAAACCGCTCCCGCTCCGGCAACGCAAGCACCGCCCGGACGGCGCGGCGGCTTAATAAGCGGCAGTCCCCGGCGTTGGCGGGCAGCGGCCGCGTGGAAATGGCGTTGTAGCATTTATAAAAGCACCCGGCGGTAAAGCGTTTTAAAAACGAGTCTTGGCTTCTGTCGCAGCGTTGGCCGTATACGACGTCAAACCCTTCTTTGTATTTCTGTAAAAACGGGATAATTAATTCCGGCGGGTCTTGCAAATCGGCGTCCAAAATAATCACGGCGTCCGCCTCTGCGGCCTGCGAAAGGCCGGCCGTCAGCGCGGCTTCTTTGCCAAAATTGCGTGAGAATGAAATCACTTTTACGGCCGGGTCTTGCCGGGCCCACTCTTTAAGCAATTCGGCCGTCCCGTCCAGGCTGCCGTCATTTACAAAAATATATTCAAACTTCTCCTGCGGCAGCTGTGCGGCCACTTCCTGCACTTTTTGCCGGAAAAGGGGCAGTACTTCCTGTTCGTTGTATACGGGGACGAGCAACGCTGTTTTCATAAAGGGTTCCTTTTTGTTTCATTATAGTATTTTCTGGGAAAATCGTTGCACTTTGCGCGCGGAAAGGGCATTTGCGGGGATTGCCCGGCGTGTCAAATCGCTGCAAAGCATCCTGCAAACGGGACGAAAAAGCCCTTTTAAACGAACGGGAAAACGGCTGTTTTCCGGCAGGGAAATCAGGCGGATAAATGCTATAATAATTACGCGGCGGGCCTGCCGTTGGGGCGCGCGGGAGGACAGACGGGTGCAGCGCATTTCATTTCGCTTATTTATCTTTTTGTTTATGGCCGCGGCGGCGGTGATTGTCGCCGGGGTGCTGCTATATTGGCAGCAGGTAAGCGGAATTTTGGAGCGGGACGTCAAATCCCACGTGGCGGCCGCCAGCGAAGAAGCCGCTTCCGACTTTAACCGCCTCATTCAAAACGACCAGCAAGTGCTGGAATCCATTGCCATTACGGTGGAAGATACGTATCCGTGGGCGGATACCGTTAATTTAACCGAATTTCTGCGCCGGCAGACGCAGCATAATTATTTTAAGTTGCTGGGCGTGATTACGGAGGGGGGAGACGTCTTTTTGTCTTCCGAACGATCTTTCAGCCCCGTTTTTATTACAGACGTATTGGCCCGCACGTTGGAGGAAGGGAATTACCTTTCCGTGCGCCAAGCCGATCCGGCCGACGGGAAAGATGTGCTGGTGCAGGCCGTATTGCTTAAAAAACAAGGCCGCCCGGTGGGGGCGTTGTTTGCCCTGCAGGAGCCGGGTCGATACCGGCCGCTGCTGGCGCTTTCGGCCATGGGCAACAAAGGCTATTCTCTGGTAATTGAGCGAAACGGAGAGCCGGTGCTGGGATACAGATCGCCTCGGTTTTCCAATGCGTTTGAGGAACTCTCCGGCGTGGAGTTTGACGGGGAAATGACCCCCGCCGCCTTGCGCCAAGCCGTGCGGGAAGGAAAACACTTTATGGTGGGGTTCCGCGGGCCCAACGGACACCGGTTTTTGCATTTTATTCCGCTTCAGGTAAATGATTGGTATATGGTTTCCGCCCTGCCCACCACGTATGTGGAACAGCAGGCGCGGCAGCTGACGTACTTGTCTTTAATTTTATTTCTTTCCATTTTCGTCATTTTCTGCGCGCTTATTTTTTACACCCTGCATATGCGGGCCTACAGCAACCGCCAGCTGTTTGCCACGGCCTTTGTAGACCAGCTGACGGGGGCGGATAACTTTAACCGCATGTGCGAACAATTCCCGGAAAAACTGGCCGGCTTAAACGGCAAAGCGGCCCTTGTGATTTTTGACATCAATAAATTTAAGGTCATCAACGATTTGCACGGATACGAACGGGGCAACCAAGTGCTCCAGCGGGTGGCGCGCGTGCTGCGCGAAAATATCAGCCCGGAAGAATGTTTCTGCCGCTCCACGGCGGATAACTTTATTCTGCTGTTAAAATATACCGACCGCAAATCTTTCCGCTCGCGTATTCATGCGCTGGCCACCCAGCTGCGGCGGGACTGCACGGTGGAAGATTCCTGCCTGATGATTGACGTGGCCTTTGGCGTGTATGAAGTAACGGAAGATATTCCTTTCTATATTATGTTAGACCGCGCCCACCTGGCGCTGGAAAACGCCAAAAAGATGTCGTTTGACAAATGCCAGTTCTACGACGAGGCTGACCGCAAACGGATCGTGGCGGAAAAACAAATTGAAAACACGATGGAAGCCGCCTTGGATCACGGCGATTTCTCCGTATTTCTGCAGCCCAAGTGCGATTTTGCCACCGGCCAAATGCGCGGGGCGGAAGCGCTGGTGCGCTGGAACCAGGCCGAGCAGGGGCTCGTAAAGCCGGATGATTTTATTCCCATTTTTGAGAAGAACGGATTTATTCTGCGGCTGGACATGTTTATCTTGGAAGAAGTGGCCCGGCTGTTGGCGGCGTGGAAGGTAAAAGGCCTGAACCGGGTGCCGGTGGCGGTCAATTTTTCGCGCCTGCATTTAAACGATACGCGCTACATTCCGCAGATGTTGCGCGTGGTGGACAAATACGACGTGCCGCACGAAATGATTGAAGTGGAGCTGACCGAAAGCGTGATTTTTAACAACTTGGAACGGGCGCAGAACGTGATAAACCGGCTGCACCGGCTGGGCTTTTCGGTGGCGATGGATGATTTCGGCTCCGGCTATTCTTCGCTTAACGTACTGAAAAGCCTGCAGTTTGACAGCATCAAGCTGGATAAGGAATTTTTGAGCGGATTTGAAAATAATCCCCATGCCCACCAGGTCATTGAAGGAGCGGTGGCGATGATTAAATCGCTGGGCATCCAAGTAGTGGCCGAAGGCGTGGAAACCAGCGAACAGGCCGATTTCCTGCGCCATACCGGGTGCGATTTGGCGCAGGGGTATTTCTTCTCTCGCCCGCTGCCGGCGGCCCAGTTTGAAACGCTCCTTTCCAAAACGACTTCCGCCCAATAATCCGCCGCGGCCCGCCCGCGGCGTTTGGTTATTGAAGAACCCCGCCAAAAAAGATAATATCCAAGTAGGGGCATTCCCCCTGCAGCAAGACATCTTATTTACGCAAACATCTTAATTACATAGAGGAGTGTCGTATGGCTTCGTCCAAAAACCATAAGATTCTTACCGTCATACAAACGATAGGCCGTTCGTTCTTCCTGCCGATATCCATTCTCCCCGTAGCGGGGCTTTTATTGGGTATCGGCGCTTCTTTTTCCAACCTTTCTACGGTGCAGCAGTACGGGTTGGAATCCATCATGGGGGCCGGTACCGTGCTCAACCATGTGTTTATGCTGATGAGCTCCGTGGGCAACGCGGTGTTTGCCAACCTGCCGCTGCTGTTTGCCTTGGCGGTGGCGATGGGCATGGCCAAGGAAGAAAAAGCCGTGGCCGTGCTGTCGGCGGCGCTGTCTTTTATCATCATGCACGTAACCATTCACGAACTGCTGGTTTTCTCCGGGCAGGTACTGCCCGACGGCAAACTGGCTTCGGACGTCATCGCCGGCACCATCGGCACGACGCTGGGCATTCAAACCTTGGAAATGGGTATTTTCGGCGGTATCTTGGTGGGGCTGGCGGTGGCCTGCCTTCACAACCGTTTTTACCGCATTGAACTGCCGGTGGTCTTCTCGTTCTTCGGCGGGGTACGCTTTGTGCCGATTATCTGCACCTTGGCCGCCATTGTGCTGGGGGTCATCTGCTTCTATGTGTGGCCGCCAATCCAACGCCTGATTTTGGCCAGCGGCGCCTTGGTGGTAAAGACCGGCTACTACGGAACGTTTATCTTTGGTTTTATGGAACGCGCGCTGATTCCGTTCGGCCTGCACCATGTGTTCTATATGCCGTTTTGGCAGTCGGGCCTGGGCGGCGCGATGAACATTGACGGCACGATGTATTACGGGGCGCAGAACATTTTCTTTGCCCAGCTGGCTTCGCACAATACCCAGCACTTTGCTATTGAAGCCGCCCGCTTTATGACGGGCAAATACGCCATTATGATGGGCGGATTAATGGGCGCCGCGCTGGCCATGTACAACACCGCCAAAACCAACAAACGCAAACTGGTGGGCGGGTTATTGTTCTCGGCCGCGCTGACCTCGTTCTTAACCGGTATCACCGAACCGATTGAATTTACCTTCCTGTTTGTGGCGCCGCTTTTGTATGTGGTGCACTGCGTGTTTGCGGGGCTGTCGTTTGTGCTGATGCACGTGTTTCAAATTACCATCGGCACGACGTTCTCCTGCGGGTTGATTGATTACGTGCTCTACGGCGTGATGCAGGGCAACGACAAAACCAACTGGGTGCGCCTGCTGCCGATTTTCGTCATCTACTTTGTGGTGTATTATTACCTGTTCCGCTGGGTGATTTTGAAGTGGAATTTGCCTACGCCCGGCCGCGAAGCAGACGACCAGGAAACTAAGCTCTACACCAAAGCCGATTACCAGGCCAAGCAAGAAAAGAAAGAAGCCGCCGAACAAGCGGCGCAAACGCCTGCCGCCGCGGCGCCGACTGAGCAATCCGTCGGTTTTGAGCGCGACGAACAAATGGAAAACATTATTGCCGGTTTAGGCGGGCTGGACAATATGGAAAACCCGGAATGCTGCGCTACGCGCCTGCGCTTAAACGTGAAGGACAGCAGCAAGATTGACAAGGCTCTTCTTAAAAAAGCAGGCGCCTTGGGCGTAGTGATTAACGGCAACGCCATCCAGGTGGTATATGGCCCAGTGGTAAGCGTCATTAAACCGAAACTCCAAGAGTATATGGATAAAAAACGCGCCGCCGGAAAATAAGTTTAGCCGACGATTAAAAGCGCCCCTTCTAATGAAAGGGGCGCTTTTTTATAAGGAAATTTGGTGCAGGAACTTTTTAGCAGACGTAAAACCTTTCATAAAAAACCCCGGGCATATGCCCGGGGGGTAATCGTTCTTTCGTTAGAAAGAAAGGGCTTCTATCTGCTCCGGCGTTTTGTCCAGCGGCAAGACCTGCGAAGAAACGGAAGCAAAGTCTATCTTGGTTAAATCAATCTGCCGGATTTGGCTGTTGTTCATCGTGCGGTAGTAGAAAGCGGGGCGCGTCATATTGGTTACGCTCGTCCATTGGGTGGCGCTGGGCAAATCCGGGATTTTTTCACCCGCCGCAAATTCCACCCCAATCGGAATATCAAAGTTGTTTAGGATATGAAACGCCTGCAATACGCCGGCCTGCGCCGTAGGCGCTTGAGGAGCGGTGTGCAGATAGAAAAACGCCCGTACAAAGCGGGAAGGGGGCGTAATGTCCCCCGGCAGGCCCCACATGCCGGCGCCGGCCCCAAAAGCCGCTAAGGTGGTATCGCCATAGGAAACGGGTTTTACGTCGCCCGCTTGCAGGTGCACGTAGTTCTTTAAATGCGTTACCTGCCACGGGAAAGAAGGAGAATTGGTCAGCACGCCCACGGTGTTTTCGTAAATGTGCCGCTCGCCGTTGTTTTCAATTTCCAGCACGATGCTGCGCCCCGTAGCGTCTGCAATGCGCCAATGCCCGGTGGAGGCTGTTTTTTGCCCTTCCTGCGGGGGGTAAATGGTCACGATGTCAATTTTTTTCAGGCCTTTAATCACTTCGTCTACGGTGGCGAAATTGGTCAGCATCCAGCGCACCAGCTCCACATCCGCCACGGATTTTTTGGCCCGTTTCGGGTTAAACGGCGCCAAACTGCCATAGCCGGAAAAATAAAAAATACCGGCGGCCAACCCTTTTTCGTTCACGCCTTCGCCGATAAAGGGAGCTTTGACTACGCTAATTCCCACCGCGCCGTATTTGTTCTTCCAGGAAAGGCCGTTTTGGCCCTGCGGCGTAAGAGACGTATTTTGCTGTCCGCGCCCCATAATGACCAGTTGGCTTTCCAGCGAAAACCCGCCCCATTCAATGGTGCGCGCCTGCAGTTGGGCACCGTCGGTCGTTTTAAACGCAATGCCGGTGCAGGCGTCTGCCGGCATTTGCCCCGCCAGCAGTCCGGCCGCCAGCAGGCAAGAAAAGATTTTTTTCATAAGAATCCTCCTTAGGACATTATAAAAAGAAAAAGTCACTTTCATAAAGATAAAATTATATTAGAGAGCCTTTTCTTTTTGAAACCCTTTAAATTGTGTATAGTTTTATAACGGAGCCTGTAATGGCAAGAGATTTTTTAGAAACGTATTTAAACAAACCGCGGTCGTTTCTTTTTGTGATAGGGCTTGTCTTATTGGGATTGGCGGCATGGGGAGTGATGCTCTGGCGGCTGGAAGCACCGGCACCGGTACGCCCGGTTATTTTGCTGATTAACCGTTACCCGCTGACGCCGGCAGACAAGTCGTTTTTACAGCAGGCCAATCCGTACGGGTTTCTTTTGGGGATTCCGGCACATCCGCATTTGGATCCGCGCCGCCTGCGGCAGGAATTAGCGGAAGTGCTGCATCGGGCGGATTTTGTGTTTTTTATAGACCAAGAAGGGGGCACGGTTAACCGTATTAAACAGTACGATCCGTCTTTTCAGGCGCCCGCGCCGGAAGTGTTTGGAAAACAAGCGGAAACAAATTTGCCGCAAGCGATTGAAGCCGCTTATCAATATGGCGTAAGGACAGGGAAATTTCTTAAAAATTTGACGATAGATGTCGTTTTCGCGCCTTTGGCGGAACAACGGCCCACCGGGCCAAACGCCCCGCACAAAAGCCGTTATTTTTCAGATCAGCCGGCCCTTGTGCAAGCTCTAGCCGACGCTTACGCCCGCGGGTTGGCCGACGGGGGCGTAATTCCTTGTTATAAGCATGCACCCGGCGGCTCGGCGCAGTATGAAAAGCAAACCGTGGAACTTCCTGCGCTTGAAATTCAAAGCAAGTTACTTCTTGTCTGAACAGTGTTTTAGCCGAAGTTTAATGAGACGGTTTTGAAGCAGCAGGCAGAATGCGGGTTAATCAATAGAGCGGAACTGGAACAGCAGAAATTAGAGCAACAAACTAAAACGCTGGCCCAAGTGGTGCGGCGGATTACTTACGCATACCAAGGGGAAAATATAGAGGTTTTGCTCCCGAACGGGGTAAGTTTTGCATTCCACGCGGCGGTAAAACCCAATTATGTGCGGCGCACCAAACGGGTAAACACCAACCCCCAAACACCCAAAATAGACAAAAAGACATATTATAAGGCGCTTGCCTTGCAGATACGGGAATATATGAGGGTAAATAGCCTTTCCCAGCGGGAATGTGCCGCGGCCCTTGGCATGAGCCCCGCCCGCGTGAGCCAGCTGCTGAGTGAAAAAAGGGAAAAAATTAATAAATAAACTTATTTTTTAACTCGGGGCTATTTCTTTTAAATTCCCATTTTTATCTTTTATATATCTGCTGTGAATTTTTTCGTCTTTAACTATCTTTTGTAATATATTTATAAAATCCTTTATTTGAATAAAATAAAGGGAGTCATTCTTTTCTTTGTCTGAAGTAAAAAAGAATCCATTTAAAGAATTCCTCTCATTATAAGAAAGTATAAATATAAAACTATGAATTAAATAGTTGCATAATTTTTAATATTCAGAGAGTGTCTCACCGGATTATTCAGATCAAAAATTTGATCAATATTATGCCAGTTAAATAAATTAACGTGTTTAATATTGGGGTATTTTTTTATAGGGCAAGAAATTTCTTTTAGTTTATAAGACAATTTAGATGCTTCGAACAATTTCCTAACAATATATGCCGAAATGAAGATTGCTTTTTCGTAAGCAATCTCCCGGGATTCAGATAACTTCGTTTTGAATCTTGCCCGATATATAATTTGGCTTAGTTTGGATAATTCTTTTTTCCAAGGACGAGAATCAAGAATCATATAATATGTCCCTTAAATATAATAGACGCTAGTTGCTTTGATTTATTTTATATTTCCCATGAGGTTCTTTTCTGATTTTATTTTCTCTCATTAATATTCCTAGGATAGAATAGGTTAGATAATCTTTTTGTTTGCCGGCATTATCTGAATGTAAATTAAGATATCTTGCGAATTCAGCATTTTTTATACCATCGGGATTAGCTTCTAAAAACTCTAATATAGCTTTTTTCATAAAGTCTAGTCCTATAGTTGCCAGTTCATAAACTCCAACAGGCAAATTTAATTCCCGTTTCGAAGAAGTGATAGAAGGGTTGGGCGTGACTGAATTCTTTAAGATTCCGCCATTTTTTTCTGTTCCAAAAGAGGCAATAAGTTCTGCTTCCAGTGTTAAAGCTTGTTGTTCAGTTAAATTGTCAATAAGAGTACTTACAAGAACTTTTCCGCCATCTTGAATAATTTCTTGGATAAACTGCCCTTTGTTTGTATTGTCTATATTTAGTAAGTGTTCTTCTTTTCTCATCCCTGTCCCTTTTCCTATATAGAAAATTTGTGCGGGATTTTTTCTTCCATCTTTTAAGGCATAAATATAAAAGGAATAATCTTTATTTTTCATAATCAGATTTCCATATTGATAAACTCTTCGTTTTGATTATATTAATTTTTAGTTTTACACAAAATTAAATTTCGGGCAGTTAAATGAAGGGCAAAAGGATACAAAGATACCTTTTGCCCTTACTTTTGGGGCCCAAATGCGCCGTAGGCAAAAGTATCCGTTTTCCCCAGAGAGGCCCAAAACAAAAAATCCCCGACGATAGCCGGGGATAAACAAGCTAAAAAGACATTAAAAAATCCCATCCAAAGTTCGATGGGAGTAAATATGGGGTTCGCTTTTAGAATATTTTTACAACTTTTTCTCCACCAATGTCATTTATTGGCATATTTTGCTTTCCCGACGAGAACGAACCCTTAAAAACGGTCAAAAAGGCCCTTCTTATAACTTTTTGCAAGGTGTCTTGAGTCCTTAAATTTGGCTTAAAAATGGCATTTTGGACCCGTCTGCTACAACTTTTGTGGTTTATGGTGATTCAGGAGAGAGTGTGAATATATAATTGTACAAGAATATGTAGAGAAATTTTTATTTTCAACAACTTTACAAGTTGTTAATAAAAACAACAAATTGTATATCTTTGCAGATAAGTCACCATTGCACGTTGGTGAAGTCTAAGAGTTTAGCGCAAACCTCATCAAAGATAAGCGGCCATTTAGTTTGTCATACTCCTGATGCCGCTTTGTCAATAATGGCAGAGTAAACATATGTAGATATAGTTAATTTTTACTATAATCATTTTATGACTCCAAATGGCCACGAAAACTTGCGACTTTCACTTTCTACAATAGCAGATGAAGGAGACATTCAATTTGCTGTAGAAGTATGGCGTTTGGCTAAATTAACAAACAAAATGCTCTCTAAAATTGATTTGGATGAACAACGCAAGTATGTTGGACAACTTGATTGGTTCAATAAGAAAGCCTCTGATTTCTTCCAAAGGAAAGGAATATCTTTCGCAAATTTTCAAGCCGGCATGCCTTTTGACGCAGGAATGCCATTGAATCCTATTAATATTAGTAGTTTCAATGCTGAAGATGATTTATATATTGAACAATTATTAGAGCCTGTTATTTTGTGTGAGGGAAAAGTTGTGAGGAGAGGAGCCGCTATATTAGGGAAGAAATAACTATGAAACATTTTATAGGGATTGATTTAGGGACTACAAATAGTGCTATTTGTTCATATGATGGAGAAAAAACTCATATTTATCAAAGTCCTCGAGAATTATCGGAAGTAACTCCATCAGCTATTTATATCAATAAACGCGGAGTGAAATATTTAGGGCAAGAGGCATATAAAATGCTTTTAAATGACCCTGAAAATGTGGCCGTCAGATTTAAAAGATTCATGGGAACAAATACTCCAATTAATATTCCTAATTTAGGACATCCTATGTCTCCGGAAGAGTGTTCGGCGGAAATATTAAAAGTATTGTTTAATTATCTTCCTGAAGAACTGAGAGATTCTCTAGACGGAGGTACTGTGATTACTGTTCCAGCCGCATTTAATCAAATGCAAAAAGAAGCTACACTGCAAGCTGCTAATATGGCGGGAATAGGAAAAGTCGCCCTCATGCAGGAGCCTGTTGCTGCCATTATGAGTGTCATGAAAGCTCGTACCGAAGATGGTATCTTTATTGTGTATGATCTTGGTGGAGGGACTTTAGATATAGCCGTAGCAGAAAGCATAAATGGACATGTTAGTTTGTTGAGTCATGGTGGAATAGCTATGTGTGGTGGTAGAGATTTTGACCGTGCTATTTTGGAATATGTCGTATATCCATGGTTGTTACAGAACTTTAAATTGCCTGATACTTTTTGGAATGATACAGCATACGGGCGTTTAGTAAGAATGTCTGCTTATGCTGCTGAGTCTGCTAAAATCAAATTGTCTAGCGATGACCAGGCTATCATTAATGTAATGGAAGAAGAAATGCGGATGCAAGACCAAGAGGGTAAGGATATCTATCTTAATATTATCCTTACTAGAGAACGCTATGATGAGTTGGTTGCAGCACAGGTAGAAGAAAGTGTTAAAGCAGTGTATGAAACTCTAGAAAAAGCAGGATTGCAGCCGGATGATGTCGCCCGAATCGTTTTTGTAGGCGGGCCAACCTGTTACAGACCTATGAGAGAAAAAATATCGTCTGCTTTAGGTATTCCAGCCAATACAGATGTGAATCCCATGACAGCTGTTGCTGAAGGAGCCGCTCTTTTCGCTGAATCGATAGACTGGACTTCTCAAGAACATGCTCGTAAAAATGTCAAAGAAACCCTAGAAGTGCAGGAAGATGTAAACCTTCAATTTGATTACATCGCTCGTACGCCCGACATCAAAACTAAACTTATTATGCATTCGGCTTCTTTAAATGAAAATTATGAGTTACAGATTGATTCTGTTGAAAGTGGTTGGTCCTCTGGAAGAGTAAAAGTCAAAGAAGGTAATATGGTCGAACTGTTATTGTCCAAACAGGGAGAAAATAATTTCAAGATATTTTTGTTTAATGAACATGGACAAAATATTCCGTGTGAAATAGATAAAATTACAATAACCCGAACAGCGGCTACTGTTGACTCAATCCCCGCTTCTTATTCTGTTGGAATTGAGGTGTTGGATAAAGTGGGGGGCTCCTCTGTTTTAGATTATTTAGTCCACTCGGGGGATATGCTTCCTAAAAAAGGAATAAAACATTTTAAAGCAGCTTCTACGCTAAAAGCCGGAGATCCTTCGGCATTAAATTTCAAAATTTGGGAGGGAGATATTTCTATGCCAATTACCGACAACCGTCTAGTAGGCGTGATGAAAATTTCCGGTACTGATTTTGATGAAGGCGTCATTTATGCAGGAGCGGATATCGATGTAAACTATCAAATGTCGGATGATGGAAATATCCGGTTGGAGATTTCTATTCCTAGCATTAGAAGCTCTTTTAATTCTGCTAAAAATTTTTATTCTCGTCAGGAAGGACAAAAAGATTATTCAGAACTTCCTCAAACCATTATTTTTGATGCAAAAAGTACTAAAGAAAGAGCAGATGAAATGGCTGCCCATATTGAAGACCCCGAACTAGATGGTATCAGAAATACCTTGGAAGAAACGTCTAATTTGCCTGCGGGATTAGTAGATCCAGAAAAAGCGAAAGAAGCTGAAGAGAAAGTTTTACGGGCAAAAAGAGAACTTGCTTCTATTCGTAAGAAACATCTGTATGAAATAAGAAAAATAGAATTGGATAAGGCGATTGATCTTTTTAACACCTGCTTCCAAAAGGATGTATCCCCTCTAGAAAAATCCTCTTTCGATAATCTTGTGGCAAGTGCCCAACGTATGCTCCAAAGGGATACACAAGAGTTTGAGGACTATATGTTTGAAATTAGAACTAAGATATTTTCTATGTTATGGAAGAGAGACTGGTTTGTTGTAACTAGATTTAAAAGTCTAATTTCGACTCCTTTTTTATTTATAGATAAGGTTAAATTCCAAGAATTAGCCCATAAAGGACAGGAAGCTATAGAGATGGATCAGATACAACAACTGCGCCAAATTGTCTTTGAGTTGGAGGATATCCGGCAAGGTGGAAGTAGTATCATGGAAGAGTCGGATATAACGAATATAGTACGAGGATAATATTTATGTTTGTTCCTTGGTTTCCCAAAAGATATTTGCTTAATTCTGATATTTCAATATCCCGTCTTGTTTTTGCGGGCCCTAACTGGCAAATATACAAATTAGGTGATGGACGCAATTTGCTTGTAGTGGTTACTGATTTAGCCCAAAAATGGGCAAACTTAGGATTATTGGGTATATCAGTATGGCGGAGTGTTTCCTTTGGCGGCAAAAACTATCAGTTTATTGTGTCTTCAGATAAATATGTATTGAGACCAACCAATCATGATGTTGCCATTGCAGATAAAACGGAGGCATTGGCCTTTGCAAATTCTTTGCGAGAAACTCGCAAACTTGTTCCTGATATTCCTCTTGATAATTCAATATATGTCGAACAATATGCACGTTTGCTTCCTCTTGCTGAAACCATAGATAATTCAGATGATGGCCTTTTGTTAGGGACTTGCCTAACAGGAGGAGTTCCAGTATCTATAAAAGCGATTCGCCGTTTGCAAAACTTGACTCCGTATTTATCAAGAGAAGATTTGCATGAAATTGCTCAAGTTGCAGGGGTGGGTATTGCTAAAACCTTGCAAAGAGATCCTACAGATACGGAAAGTCATAAAAATCACCTTTTGGATTGTTTTAGTTTGCCAGGTGCTACCTATTTAGAACAATTTTTTTATGAAAATGTGATTGATATTGCATTCCATCCGGAGAAATATGAACCGCTGGGAATATCTTTCCCTTCTCCTATAGTTCTGTATGGAGCCCCAGGGACAGGTAAAACTTTTGCAGTAGAGCAATTAGCTACTTTTTTGGATTGGCCGGTTTTTTCTGTTGATTCAAGCAGTGTGGGAAGCCCCTATATTCATCAAACGAGCAAAAAGATATCAGAAGTTTTCGAGAAAGCTTGTTCAGCTGCCCCCTCAATACTTGTTATTGATGAAATGGAGGCATATTTATCAAACCGCGATGGAGCCCAGGAATATAAAATTGAGGAAATAGGAGAATTTCTGCGGCTTATTCCCGAAGCTTCTAATCATAAAGTCTTAGTGATTGGAATCACTAATTTATTAGAAAAAATAGATCCAGCTATTTTGCGAACAGGTCGTTTTGACCATAAGATTGAGGTTAAAATGCCTGATGCAAAAGATATCGAAAATATGTTTCGATCTGCATTCGAGAAATTGCCTGTTGATCAAAACATCCAAGCGGGAGAGATCATATCTGCCTTGATTGGTAAATCTCGTTCAGATGTGGCCTTTGTTATTAAAGAAGCTGCCCGTTTAACAGCTTTTAAAGGGAAAAAGCAGATTACACAACAAGAACTTAATGAAGCTCTCCACAGCGGCCACTTTTTATATGAGAACAATAAACGGACAATAGGATTTAGGCCATGAACTTATTTGAAAACCCTTTTAATGTGTTTGGGGTAAGCACACGAGATAACCGCAAACAGATCTTGGAGATTGCCAAAGAGAAGATTTTGTCGCTAGATTCAGGGTTTGTTTCGGATGCTAAATTAATGTTGACCACACCTAGTAAACGCATTAATGCAGAAATTGCGTGGCTCCCTGGGCTTAGTAAAAATAAATGTCAAGAAGTTATGCAATTCTTGGCAAATAAAAATACTGATTTGAACTTTATTGGGACATTGCCGCCGCTACCAGCCCTAAATGTTCTGGTTTCTATGGTGAATTATTGGGATAACTTACAACCCAAACTAGTTGTTGAGTTGATGATTGCTGTTTCGACTAAATATGAAGATATAAATGTGGATAATTTGACGACTATTTTGAATGAAGAAAGAGATGTCGCCAAAATACCTGCCATTTCATCGTCTTCAATTGTCGGACATGCCCTTGAAGTCCATAAAAATTATTGTATAGAGCAAATACAATATCTGCTCGATAAATTATCTATAAAAGATTTAACGAGTAGCATGCTATTACTTATGGAAAGATGCCTCAAACAAGAGAAGAGACTTACATTGGTTGATGCTTTGATTGATAAGAGTTATGCCATCAAGGTGCAGCCTTATGTTCTAGATCAGAGTGATAAAATACAGAAAATTGCTAGCGCAATTAACAAGAAGTTATCTGGTAATCTAACATCTTCATCTGTAGACGAAGCCGTAGAAGAGTTTATCAGAGAATTATCCGTTTTTGATGAGATGGCACGCCCTATACAATTAAGTATGAAACAGCGTGGCTTGGAACACCAAGGAAGTAAAGATATTGCTTATGTGGCTCGTGGTCTTGCAATAGATTTGTTAAATAAAGCAAAAAAAGAAGAACTTTCCGAAAAATTAATGAAGAAGGTTCAAGAACTATTTATAGAGATCCCCTCTGTAGAGGAGAGAGTTTCTGCCGATTTGCAAGATTTAAAAGAAATACAAGAAGACCAAAAAGAATGGGAAAAGGGAATCTCTTGTTCTGTTTCTCAATGGGGGTGGGGACATAAATTAGATATTTCTCCCACTGGAATTACGGTTAGTAAATCACGGCATTATAAATTAGAAGAGATTAGTAGTATCCGTTATGGTGTGACGAAAAAATATACGAATGGAATTTATACAGGGACGGATACGCTTGTCCATTTTGGAACAGAAAAGAATGGATTTGAAACCATTACATGGTTGGATTATAAGAATGGGAACTGGAACAAATTTGTAAATTGTTTATATCGGGCTGTTGGGTGGAGAATTTTTCTGGCGATGATATCTAAACTGGCTTTGGGAGGTAATCTGTATGGTGTGATTTATGATGATAAAGTCTTATTAGCAAAAACCCATTTTTATACTCCAACAGAAAAACAATTTTTCTCTTGGAATGAAGTGGTAATATTTTCGCAAAATGGTTTCTTCGTGATTGCTAATAAAAATGACAAAGCCTGGCAAGTATCATTCTCATATCAAGAAGATGACAATACTCATATCATCGATAATATGATTCATGAGGCTTTTAAAAAGGGGGCAGCCAAACTTAGTCGAGCATTTGGTATGACAAAGGAAAGAGCGAAGCAAAGTCCTCAGTTTGATTTCGGGCCGGAAAAGAATTTAGATAGTTTGGGATATATTTTTACTTGGATATTTACTATTGTAGGTGTAATTTTCCTTCTTGTCTGGATGAGTGGATGTTGTTAATTGTAATTATGTAAGGCGCAATTTGCGAACTATTTTTTTATTGTGTCAAAATATGTAAAAAGTAGATATAAATACGATGACCAGAAAATTGAAAGTAAGCTAAACTCCGACCGCTTTACTAAAAGGGGCTTGAACCCAAAATGGTAAGTGGACTGCATATGCAATGTCATTGAGCGAAATCATGCTGTGTAGGAATATGTTCAAGACCGAGAAGACCAAATTGCCAAAGTAAAGGAAATCAGAAATTTAATTCGCAAATGTGGATTTCCGCTCATTAACAGAAGAACAAACTTCGCAGATGGATTTATCTAATCGCTCGGAACCATCAAGTCTAGTACTTGGACTTTAATAGAAGGGACAAGCTCACTTTCCTGACGAAAATATAAACCCTTCAAATAGCCGAGAAATTGAAACTCTAGAGTTTTGACTTTAAAATGGTACTTTTATTCTGTTTAGGGTTTATGGATATTTAGGGGGCTTGAGGTTTCTAATCTCAGGTACCCACTATATTGATACTGCAAGCTGAGAGTCACTTCTTAGTTTTCCCAAGAGAATTCCATTACTCCCCGCCAAATAGGTCTTTTGTCCCTATCATCTCTAAATTATATTTCTCATAATAAGATGCTGAATATAAAAGCCAGCAAATAGTTTCTCGTAAAACATAGCGTGCACTCTTCAGTAATTTACCAGGTTTTATATTTCTAAACAGCAATTGAGCATGGTATACACTTACCCATTATATAGAAGGGAGGAAGATTTTTGCCTAAAAGGCCCCGAATATACAGGCGGGAAGCACTCTGCTGTAAATAGGAATTGTAAATGGTATACACTTATACATTAAGTAGCAAGGGAGGATAAGAAATTATAACGGGATTTATAGGTTCTAATGGCAGTTTATAAGGCTACACAAAAAGCCCATAACTTTTATTAAGAGGGATTAAAAAAGGTATACACTTATACATTTGTTGAACCCGAAAGAGTTCCCAGATTGAAAAATCTTGGATTTGGACTGAGGAGATTCGACAAAGTATGATAGATCGAATAAAAGGTGGTATTGAACCAAAAAATGTAAAAGAATTGTGGCCTGGGGCGATAGAGGCCTTGAAAGCCCAGAGAATTAAGAATCCCCATAATAAACCTGTGGTGTCTTATCACAGCAAAAAACAACAGGTTGTATTTGATGTAGCCGCACCAAGATGTTTATTTGGCAATAACCTGGCGGAAGCCACGGATTCGGACTTGGATGAGTTAGTGACAGCTATTCAATGCGAATGTACTAGAAACGGCGTAGATGTGCCCAAAGAAGCAATATATAACGCACAGATTTATTATTTGGAGTATGGGAAAAACATTATTTTGCCTATAACTACTTCTATGACCGCCTTGTTCAAGCGGTTTGGGAAGGGTTTAACTAAAGGATATAATGCGCTTGAATTTCATCACTATAGAAAAGATAGAAGAGACGGGTATAAAGTGGGTATAAGCCTGGACAACAGAGACATCGCTTTTTATGACAAAACAACCAAGGAAATAGTGGGAAAGAGTCTATACAACAAGGAAAACAAAGAAATCTATTGCAAGTTGCTAGCTCAAGGGAAGCAAGTGCTTAGATATGAAGTCACTTTTTATAATAGCCCTTCCGTAAAGGCAAATTTATCCAAGTTTAAGCAATGTAGTGGAACGTTTACATTACGGAATGTGTGGGATAGTAAATTAGCCAGGGAGTTGCTGGTAAGCTTCTCTAATGAGGTGCTAAACAATTTACCCCCTGCTGGGTGTTCCAAAGAAACAGAACTAAGGCAGATAAAAGAAGCCAGAAGAGCCGGAGTCTCCATTAGCAATGTTCTCATATACAAAGGATTGGAAAATCTAGAAAAAAAGTTGGGAGCCAATACCGTTAAGGAACTGTTTAACCCTATTGAAGAGAGATACGCTGGAGGGAAAAAGCAATATATGCAGTACAGCGCCGCAAAGAATAAACAAGAGAAATTAGCCGCATATTTTAAGCCTAGGCGGGACCAGACAATTAGAAAAATCAAACGGACGATCAATGATTTTAAGCCTATTCGGGTGGATATGAGGACCAAAGAAATAATTGATTACTAACTGGGGAATACAAAGGAGTAATAAAATGGATAACTTAATTAAACAGTTGGAAGACTATAGACTTAAAAACAGACTTACACAGGCAGAACTGGCCAAATTATTGGGGGTTTCTTATGTATCAATCAACAAATGGCTTAACGGGCATACGCGCCCCCAAAAGTTACAAATTTATCAGATTGAGCAATTAATAAGCACAGGGGGACAGGGATGATAAAGAGGGGTGTATATTATGTAAGAATAAGTAAGGTTAATAGATATAGATAAATAATAGACATAAGTAAAGAAGATATAGGAGTATAATGCCAAGGGTACAAAGTAGACTTGGCAAGATTACAGGGTAATCTTTAAACAGGGTTTAGAAAGATATAAGAAGACAATTTAGAGATGTAGGGAAGGAATTAATCTTATGATTAGTATATCCTTCCAGGGTTCAAAGTAATAGTAAATAAGGAAAACATACGTCACTATTTAAAAAGACCTATATGTGATATTATGATATTAATAGATCAACGCCTTTTTATAAGCCATTGTATGAAAAGATATTTATCTCCTAAAGACAAAGAACGATATGCAGATTATTTAACTATAAACGCTAAATATTATCATTTAGCAAAAAAGATTGATGCAGCTGAATATACAAAAAATTTAGAAGTCCTACATCAGGCTATTGATGAATGTCAAGAGGCTATCAATTTAAGTACAGATCCGTTAGAATTATCCACTTTATATTACTTTAAGAGTAACGGATTGCGTGGGCTTAAAGAAAAGAACAGTTGGAACTGGCGCACCGCTATTGAAGGACAAATTTTATTGGCGATGCGTAATTCTATTCGTTATTCGCTAA
This sequence comes from Elusimicrobium sp. An273, assembly GCF_002159705.1. NCBI lineage: Bacteria > Pseudomonadati > Elusimicrobiota > Elusimicrobia > Elusimicrobiales > Elusimicrobiaceae > Candidatus Avelusimicrobium > Candidatus Avelusimicrobium gallicola. The sequence goes on along the minus strand of NZ_NFJD01000001.1, from coordinate 322,665 downwards.
TAGTAAGTCATAAAATCCCAAAAGCAGAACTGGCAAGAAGATATACCAATTTAGCGAATGCTACTGATTTCGCCGGACTATTTATAGAGGCTGGAGAATTATACGATAGGGCATTATATTTCCAGGAAGATAAAGGTGTAGCTCTCTTAAATAAAGGGATTTCTTTGATATCCTATGGGAACTATGTCTGTAACGAAGATACAGCACAAATTTTTATGCGTGAGGCTGCTTTTTGGTTGCAAGAAGCCTTTCGGATTGGAGAAAAAGATCTCCGCGAAGAAACGGTCCCTATCAAACAAGCAAAGGAAAGATATTCTCGCTTTTTGCAGGTGCCACAGCCAGTGCAATTCAAAAATATTGAAGAAAAATTTTCTATTGAACCAGAAGAATTGAAATATAGAAAATGGGCGGCAGAAAATAGATTGTTTCTGAATCCCTTAAATGATCTTTGCTCTGAACCCATCAAATTATGTGTGGTGGAAGATTGCTTAATGGCCCCTTCATTTATTTTTGATGACAGTAGCAAAAGAAAATACTTGCCATTGTGGATTAATCAGCTCAAGCAAGAATTCATTGCAGCAAGAACATTGTGTTTTGAAGGCTTCTCAGCCCCAAGAGAGCATTATAGTGACCATTTAACTTTCCTGGAAGCTCATCCCCTGTTACCAGGAAGAATATATTCCTTTAATCTAGAAAAAATCAAATGGGCTTTCAGATCCGCATATTCTTTGTTTGATAAAATTGCTGTAATCTTAACTGATATGTATGCCATAGAACATACAAACAAAGTATATTTTAGGAGCTTTTGGTATCAGAATGAGAATTTTAAGCAACCTTTAAAACCTTTCTTTTCTTCAGAACCAAAGACGCAAAATTTTAATCGGCACAATCTTGCCTTACGGGCTCTTTTTAGTATTGCTAATGATTTTTCTTCCAAAACAGAGGAGTGGAAAGATTCTCTTGATGAAGAGATGAGAGATATTACTGCTATGCGCCATAATTTGGAGCATAATGGGTTGGAAGTAATTGAAACGGGAGAGAGTAATCTAAAAGAAAGAATCATTACGCTTCAAGATTTAATAGATAAAACTTTATATTTATTAAAAAAGTGCCGGAATGCCATCATGTATTTAATTTTCGCTATTAATGAAGAATCTCGGAAAGAAACAGAAAAAGATAAACATTTAAGGCTTCCTATACACGGACTTCCGTATTTTGTACCTGAAGGATTAGACTTTTCTCTTGGCAAAGACTCTTCCTCTAAAAATAAATAACATAGCTTTTTTCCTTTTTCTTGCCCCAGGGAGTAGGGGCATCCTCCCTCTTTTGGATAAGAAAGAATCTGTAAATTGAAATAAAGAAAAATTCTAATTAATAATAAGTATTTTCCTGGAAATACTCGGTATGCTGGCTCTAGATAGCAATTCACAATAGGGAAATGCCGATATTTTTACTTAAAAAATGCTTTAAATTGTTAGAATATACCTATAGAAATCGTACTTATCTGTTGGGAGATAATAGAATGGCCAAGAAAAAGGTGGAAAAACCAATCAATTTAGATAATATTCTCTTTAATTGCCGTAATATTTTGCGCGGGGCTCGCAATTCAGGTTCTTTTTTTGAAAAAAGGGACATGATGCTTACCTTAGTGTTTTTGCGCTTTATTGGCGAAAAATACGAAGATGGCATTGAAAAACTGCGCAAAACATTAATAGAGCAAGGCCTAAACCCCGATGATGAGAATATTAGAGCCGCCTTTTTTGATGATGCCACATTTACGGACGGAACCTATAATCTGCCTAAAGAGGCCCGCTGGTCCACCATCATTAATACCAGTGCCCCAGCCTTAAATGTGGCGTTAGATACCGCTCTGCACAGTATAGCCACTACTTCTGCCCAGCTAAAAGGGTGTTTTATAGAAGGAACTTTTACTACTAGAGGCCTAGCCCCCAACGATATTAAAAAACTGGTTGATGAGGTAAATAAAATCAGCCATAAAGCCTTTGGGGAAGAAAAAGACCTTATTGGGCGGGTTTACGAGTATTTCCTTAAAGAATTTGCTGTTAATGCTACCAAAGAGGAGGGAGAATTTTACACCCCGCACGATGTGGTGCAGCTAATAGCCTCTATGATAGAGCCTTATGAAGGAACCTTGTATGACCCGGCTTGTGGCTCCGGCGGTATGTTTATACAAAGTGCGGAATTAGTCAAAGCCCGGCAAGGGGATATTAGCCATATCAACATCTACGGGCAAGAAAAAGATGCCGCCACCTATCGCCTTGCCAAGATGAACTTGGCTCTGCGCGGCCTAAGCCATAACCTGGGGGAAACGAACGACTCTTCCTTTACGCACGATTTGCATAAAGGCTTATATTTTAACTATATCATGGCTAATCCGCCGTTTAACCTGAAAGGTTGGTACAATGAGAATTTAAAAAATGATGCTCGCTGGGCCGACTATGGCCTCCCGCCAGAAAGTAACGCAAACTATGCGTGGATCTTGCATATCCTTTCCCATTTAAAGCCTGCGGACGGCGTGGCCGGCTTTTTGCTGGCTAACGGGGCCTTGAATGATAGTGATACGTTAGCCATACGCAAGAAATTAATACAAAATGACAAAGTGGAAGCTATTGTGGTCCTTCCGCGGGAACTTTTTATCACAACAGATATTAGCGTAACCCTCTGGATTTTGAACCAAAATAAAAAGGGTGGCGAATATCACGGGCGTACGTTAAGAAACCGTGAACACGAAATTTTGTTTATGGATTTGCGCCAATGGACGGAAAACACCGTTAAGAACGAAAACAAAAAAAAGGTGCGCTTATCTACACAACAAATAGAAAAAGCCTCCGAAATATACCACAAATGGCAAAGCACTGGCACCGATGGTGCCCACTATGCAGTGCCTGAACTTTACAGAAGTGTTTCCATTGCGGAAATTGAGCAAAAAGGCTGGGCGCTAACCCCCAGCAAATATATAGAGTTTATTGACCACGACTTGGATATAGATTATAACAAGGAAATGTCTCGCATCCAGACCGAAATGAAAGAACTTTTGAAACAAGAAAAACAGTCTCAACAATTGTTAGAAAGTGCATTTAAGGGTATTGGTTATGGCCTTGACTAAATATAAATTGGGGAATTTAATTGAACAACGCCGCGAAAAATATGATGGAGAAGCCAATATCCAAGCGTGGGGGGTTTCTTGTGATGGATTTATTTCTCCCAAACAAGATAGTGCTGATACTTCTGTTTATAATGTTTTCTACAAAAATGATTTTGTATTTAATCCTGCTAGAATGGAACGCAACTCCATAGCGTTAAATATATTTTTTGACAAAGCCATCTGCTCATCTTTGTATGAAATTTTTTTTATAAAACGGCCAGATATCATATTACCAGAATATCTCAATATGTTCGTCAAGCGTAATGAATTTGCTAGAAAATGTTGGTTTGAAGCTGTTGGATCTGCTCGTAATTATTTTAGGGTTGCAAATTTGGGGGAATTTGAGATTGATCTCCCATCCATAGAAATTCAGCAGAAGTATGTGGATATTTATAAAGCAATGGTGGCTAACCAAAAAAGTTACGAGCAAGGCTTGGACGATTTAAAACTCGTTTGTGATGCCTATATTGAAGACTTGCGCCGCAAAATGCCTTGTGAAAAAATAGGCCCATATATTGAAGAATGTCATGAAAAAAATGACAACAATTTAATTAACTTGTTCCAAGGTGTTACAGTCGATCATATCTTTACAGATCCCAAAAGAATTGCCGAAGATTCTGAAAATGGAAGTATTGTTAGGACAGGGCAATTTGCCTTTAATAAAGTAATGAAAGCGCACAATACAAAATTACCTATTGCTCTTCGTGAGGGTCCTGATTGTGTTGTTTCTAATTCATATCAAGTTTTTAAGATAACGAATTCCAACAAATTATTACCAAAGTATTTATTAATATGGATGAATCGTTCAGAAACCCAGCGATATGCAGGTTTTATGGCTTTTGGTACTACTAGGGATATTTTTACTTTTCAAGATATGCAAGAAATTTCTATTCCATTACCTCATATTACTGTTCAACAAAATATCATTGATATATTTTCTTCATATCAAAAAAGAAGTGCGATTAATGAAAAACTGAAAGAGCTAATTAAAAATATCTGTCCCATCCTAATTAAAGGCGCTATGGAAGAAGGCCAAAAGGAGGCATAACAATGGCGGCACTAAAAGAGTTTAATGGTCGTTATTTTGAGTCGGAATTTGAAAGCGCCTTTGTGTCTTTCTTGGAAGAAGAAGGCTGGATCTATTCTGCCGGCAATAAACTGGCACGCACCAAAAGAGATGTTTTAATAGCAAATGACTTTAAAAAATTTTTAGCAGACACTCAGACGGATTTAACAGAAGAGGAAATTGCACAAATTTTTGATGGCGTGCGCCTTGCCGGTGGAGAAAGCGACTTTGCCACCCTGCATAAAGTATATGGCTGGATGGTAAATGGCGTTCAGTTTACGCCACAAAACGGCCTGGCACGGATGGTCCCTTTGATTGATTTTGAAAGGCCGGATAAAAATATTTTTCGCGTGGTAAACCAATTTGCTGTGGAATATACCAACAACGGCCAAAAAGAATGCCGCCGACCAGATCTTGTTTTGTTTGTAAATGGCCTTCCGCTGTGCGTGATAGAACTTAAAAACCCGGCTGATGAACGGGCCACCGTTTATGACGCCTGGGAACAAATTACTATCCGGTATTGGCGGGACATTCCTCATTTGTTGCATTATTGCCCGCTTGCATGTATTTCTGATGGGGTAAAAACCCGCTTGGGTACTGTCCGCACCCCCTACGAGCATTTTTATGCCTGGCGGCGTGTTAATGAAGGGGATAAAATATCCTCCCTCCCTTTTGCTGAAACACAGACTATGATTAAAGGGGTGTATAACCCGGTGCGCTTTTTGGAGATTTTTAGAGACTATATCCATTTCCAAGACAGCATTTATGACAAAGACGAAAAAGAAATTGTTTGCCGTTATCCTCAGTTCTTTGCTGCCCGATTATTAAAACGAAGCATTGTAAAATCCGTGGTGTCTAAAAGCGGAAAGGGCGGAACCTACTTTGGGGCTACTGGTTGTGGTAAAACGTACACAATGGCTTTTTTGGCCCGGCAGTTGGCACTGCGTTGCACAGATGTGCCGGAAATTGGTTCCCCAACCATTATTTTAATTGTGGATAGAGATGACCTGCAAAAACAAGGGGCTAGACTATTTACTAAAAGTACGGAATTCTTAAACTTGGGGGCTGTTTCTATTGTTAAAAATAGACATGTCTTGCGGGAAGAACTGAAAGCACGGCAAAGCGGCGGTTTTTATATTTGCACGATTCAAAAATTTTGTGACCGGGCCGAGGATAAAATAGGCTTAATAAATGACCGCCAAAACATTATATGCTTTTCGGACGAAGCACATAGAACCCAGCTGGAACATTCAAGAGAAATAAAATTCAGCAAAGATGCTGATGAGAACATGAAAGCCGTTATTTCCAAGCCCTATGCCAAAGTGTTAAAAGAGGCTTTCCCTCACGCTACCTTTGTTGGTTTTACCGGTACACCCATTGCAGAAACATACCAAACATTTGGGGATGAAATTGACCGTTATACTATGGACCAGGCTGTTGCCGATGGGTTAACCGTGCCTATTAAGTATCATCCAAGAATTGCAAAAGTATTATTAAACAAAGAAAAAGTTCAGGAAATTGAATCCTACTATAAAAAATGTGCTGATGATGGCGCAACAGCAGAAGATGTGGCAGCGAGCAAGCGGGCTATGAGTTCTATGGAAGTGATATTAGGGGAACCCTCCCGCTTGGAAAGGCTGGCGGTAGACATTCATGACCATTATGTGGCTGCGTGTGCCAATGACCCGGATAGAGTGCAAAAAGCTATGATTGTATGCTCCAGCCGGGCTATTGCATATGATTTGCTATTAAAGTTTAAAGAAAAATATCCCGAGTGGTTTGTGGCTAAAAAAGTGCCGGATGGTGTTACTGCCACGGCCGAAGAACTGAGAGAATTAAAGCCTATGCCTTTTATGGCTATGGTTGCCAGTGTGGGTAGCAATGATAAACCGGAAATGTATAATTATCTGGGCGGTGTAAAAAATGATAAACGCTCCGAAAATTTAGACACTGCTTTCAAACAAGATAAGTCCAATTTTCGCATAGTGATTGTAGTGGATATGTGGATTACGGGTTTTGATGTCCCCTCTTTGACTTATATGTATAACGATAAGCCCTTAAAAAAACATTTGCTAATTCAAACAATTAGCCGTGTAAACCGAAAATATCCGGGGAAGGAGTATGGCTTAATCGTAGATTATATTGGTATCCGCGACAATATGCGCGAAGCCATGAAAATTTATGGTGGAGATTCTTCGGTTGCTCCTACAGCAGATGATGTTACACAGGCTACTAAAGCATTTAGAGAAGAATTGGAAATTCTTAAAAAAATGTTTTCTGGCTATGATTTAACCCCGTTTTTAAGTTTAGACTGCGAACCGGGAAAACGATACTCCTTATTATCAAAAGCAGCCGAATATGTGTTTACTTCTACACAAGAATTGCAACAAGAAGGCAAGAAGAAAGCTCAAAAAGTATCTTTTAAAACCTATTTTTTGAGTACAGTTAAAAGAATGCGTGCTGCTTTTGACGTGTGCCAGCCTTCCGGTAATTTGGGAGAAGAAGAAAATGCTTTGGCGCAATGTTTTATGGCTGTAGCAGGTTTTGTGCGTAAGATGAGTGGAACATCGGATGTGGATACAGATACGATGAACCGTATAGTAGCCAAAATGGTGGAAGAAGCCTTGAAATACAATCAAGTGGAAAGTGTCCTTGAGAGTGGCGAGGAAGAAGATTTATTTTCCCCAGAGTATTTTGAAAAATTATCGGATGTAAAAATGCCGGCTACCAAATTGGAATTACTTGTTAAAATGCTCCGTAAACAAATTAAGGAGTATAGCCGTGTGAACCAAGTTGCAGCAAAAACTTTTCAAGAAATGCTTGAAAAGACAATTGCAGAGTATCATGAACGACGTAAAACACTTACATTGGAAGAAGCCGGGGAAACACAAGAGCAGGCGTCTGAAAATATTATTAAGAGCGCTACGGAGCAGGCGTTGGATATTTTGCGTAAAATGCAAGAAAATAAAGAAAGTTTCCGTAAATTAGGCTTAACTTTTGAGGAGAAAGCCTTTTATGACATCTTGCTTTCTTTGCGGGATCAACATAACTTTGAATATGGTACAGATAAAAAGGTAAATGGATTAGTGATTAATGATAAATGCAAAGCGTTGGCTAAAAAAGTTAAAGAAATCATTGATACACAATCCTCCTTTGCAGACTGGCTGAATAATCAAAGGGTTAGAGATCAGCTGAAGTTAGAAATAAAAATATGTTTGATTAAAAATGGTTACCCTCCACAATATAGTCCCGAAGTATTTAAAAAAGTGATGCAACAGGTGGAAAATTTTGAAGAAAATGCGGGGTAATAGACTTTATAAGGGGAGTTTCATATGATTATTTCACCACATTCATTGGACACAGATTTAGGCCAGCTGTTAGCCGAAGTAGCAACGGCTAAAATTCAATTGCCGGAATTCCAACGAAGTTGGACCTGGGATGATAACCGAATTAAGGGGATTATTGCTAGTCTTTCTCAAGGTTATCCAATGGGTGCTATTATGCGTTTACAATATGGAAATCCTGAAATTAAGTTTAAGTATAGAACTATAACTGGTGTAAAAGAACAAAATGTAGAACCAGAATATTTAATTTTGGATGGCCAGCAACGTTTAACTTCTATTTTTCAGGCCATGTATTCCACTGAACCCGTCAAAACTAAAACAGATAAAAATAAAGAGATACAGCGTTATTATTATTTCTCTATGGAGGGGTGTTTAAATGAGGAAATAGACAGATTCGATGCTGTTATATCTGTTCCGAAAGATCGCAAAATCAAAGAAAATTTCGATAGAGATGTAAAATTAGATTTATCAACCAGAGATTTAGAATATCAACATAAAATGTTCCCTGTTAATATTATTTTTGATAGTAGTAGATGGATGGATTGGATTTTTAAATACCGTGATTTTTATAAAGATGATAAAGCTGCATGTGACTTGCTTGAAAAGTTCCAAAACGCAGTGGTTAATACAATCAAGAGCTATAAACTGCCCGTTATCACTCTTGATAAAAGCACACCTCGAGAAGCAGTATGCAAAGTATTTGAAAATGTAAATACTGGGGGAGTACCTTTAACTGTATTTGAATTGGTTACAGCAACTTTTGCTACTTATACTAACCCAGAGACGAAAGAAGGTTTTGATTTAAGGAAAGATTGGAAAGAATGTCGTGATAGTATCCAAGATATTGGAGCCCCGCTCAGAACAGATATTTTAGATGATATCGATGAAACCTCTTTTTTAACAGCGGTTACGTTATATACAAGTTATAAGGATAAACAGGAAGGTAAGGTCGGTACAGTAAGTTGCAAAAAGAAAGATGTCTTAGCTTTAAATTTTGACTCTTATTGTAAAAATAGAGCCCAAGTTGTGGAAGGTTTTAAGCTAGCAAAAGAGTTTTTATTAAAATACCAATATGTGTTTAGGAGGAAAGATCTGCCATATACCACACAGATAATTCCATTGGCTGCTATTTGTGCTTTTTTAGGTAGGAGCAAATGCAATGAGCCTAATATAGTAAATATTTTAACTCGTTGGTATTGGTGTGGTATTTTAGGTGAAATGTATGGTGGAGCAAATGAAACGCGCTATGCAAATGATATAGAAGATGTCATTGAAGAAGTTAATGGTAGGCCAAACCCCGCTAGAACAATTAATGCTGCCTTTTTTTCTGCTACACGTCTATTAACTTTGCAAACACGCTTAAGTGCTGCTTATAAAGGGATTATGGCTCTTATTTATAAAGAGCAATGCCATGATTTTATCAACAACACTACTATGGATATTGTGCATAGCTTATCTGAAGCGCCTGATATTCATCATATTTTCCCTGAAGATTATTGCAAAAAACAGGGTATTGATAAGATGCGTTATAATTCTATTGTCAATAAAACTCCTATTTTGCTAGCTACCAATCGCTCTATTGGTGGGGATGCTCCCAGTGTGTATATAGATAGAATTTTAAAAAAAGTAAATGGACTTACAGAAGAAATGTTGAAATCTCGTATAGAGTCTCATTTGATTAACTATACTGCTTTGAAAAATAATGATTTTAATACATACTTTATTGATAGAGCTAAAAAAATATTAATAATCATTGAAAAAGCTATGGGGAAAACAGTTTCAGATAAAAACTCAGAAAATACAATTAAGCAGTTTGGTGTTTCTCTTGAATAGAAGAGAATAAAAAGTACTGCTTGATATGAAATGAGGTAAATTCCTAGGTTTTATTAGAAGGAGTTATCAAGTTTTGGTTATTAGTTAAAACTCCGCTAATGGAGGCCAGTCCGCTATTTTTCGCTTGCCCAAAAGAAGGGTGGCGGACGGAAACTACTAAGAGTGGAAGATAACATCACAAAAATAAATTTTGGAATTTTAGAGTAAAAAGTCCGGTCAAAAATTTTCTAGAAAATTTTCAAAACTTCTCTGCTGCCGCCTTCTATATAGTGTGCTTAATGGACAGAATGCACGAAAAGTTGGGGGTGCTACTCTCATTTAGGCGCTCTATCAGTGAAGGTCTAAAATAAGCCATTTATCGGCTCTATATCTTCGCCCTATTTCCACAGAAGGAATAGGGTAATTTTATGCCTGTAACTGCAAACGATGGATAAAAACTCCTAAAAATGTTTATTTTGAGGCTGAAACGCTCCAATAAGCCCCCAAAAACTAAATTGCTACAATTGTTTCCTTTATAATCCGCTATACAAATTGAAAATGGTTTACACTTACCCCATTATATGAACCCCGATAAAGGGTTCCCGGTTTTAGAACCGTGCATCTTATGAAATTAAGGTGATATAAATGTTGAAGGAAATGAAAGGTAGTATTGATAAAAACGAAAGGAATAATGAGGCAGTGGCCTATAATAGCACGCGGGGTAAGTGTGTAAATGCCATCTTGGCATCTTGTGTATTGGGTAATAATTGGGATGTGGCGGAATTTGTAGACGTACAGAGTGGAAAATATCCAGCGGGGTGGGGTAGTTATGGACGCTTATAATATCTCACTCGGACCATTTGACGAGGCCTATTTGGAAGAAAGCAGGTCCGTATTGGAGCAATATTTTCAGCGTCCTTTAAGTTTAGAGGAAGTGGAAAGTATTATTAATTCTTTCCTGGAGCTGGAAGAAGTAGTCAGAAAGGTGCAGGGAGCCCCTCAAAATGAGGGCTTTACATCTTTCTCATAGGATGATAAGCTTAGCTGCTATAAAGTTTTATAAAGGGATATATAGAGATATATGGATAATATAATCATTCAACTAGAAGAATACAGATTGAAACATCGTATTACACAGCAGGATTTAGCCCGTAAATTGGGCGTATCCTTTGTATCGGTCAACAGGTGGTTAAATGGCCACGCCAGACCCCAAAAATTACAGGTATATCAGATTAAACAACTTTTACAAGATAAGGAAGTGCAGTATGTTAAATAAGGAAAATCAATTTCAAGAAAAAGCCGTCATCTTTTTGCGTGTTTCCAGCATTAAGCAGGAAGACGGATACTCCCTGGACGCACAGGAGAAATTGGCCCGTTCGTATGCTCAGCGTAACAACTTGCAGATAGTAAAAATGTGGAAAGTACAGGAATCTGCCTGGGGCAAGAAAGAACGCAAGGAGTTTAGCGCTATGCTGGACTTTGTAAAGCGTAATGACAGCGTAAAACACGTGATATTTGACGTGGTGGATCGTATGACCCGTAACGATGCCGACAAAATACGGGTAATCCGTTTAATCCGTGAATACCACAAAAGTATTCATTTTTCCCGAACCAACCAGTTGTTAAATGACCAAACGCTGGATTCCAATAAGGAATTTATGATGGATGTGGAAGTCGCGGCTTCCAAAAAGTTATCTAACGACATTGCCTATAAAACCCGTATGGGTATGGTGGAAAAAGCCGAACAGGGCATTTATCCGGGCAATGCGCCGCTGGGGTATATAAACGTAACTACGAAAGAGAAAGAGTCCATTATCGAAGCGGACCCGGTTAATGCCCCGTTGGTGACGGAACTGTTTGAATATGCCTCTACAGGTAAGTATTCTTTGGAAGAGTTGGAAGAAATCTTTTACGGTAAAGGGCTTAGAACCAAGAGCAGGGGGAACCGAGTCTCGTTAAAAAGTATCTCCAAAATGCTTCATTCTCCCTTTTATTACGGTGTGTTTAAGTGGGGCAAAAAGATTTACCAAGGGACGCATACGCCACTTGTTAGCAAAGCCGTATGGGATAAAACCCAAGACTCCCTGGCCGCTAAGGCTCACCGCTATGATACACGGCACAATTATCCCTTTAACCGCTTAATCACCTGCGAACATTGCGGGCATTATATATTGGGGGCCAAAGCCAAGCATAAGTATTTGTATTATCGGTGTGCGCATTACAATAAAGACCATAAAAAGAGCGGGTATTTGACGGAAGCCCGCTTGGCTGAACAATTGGCAGATACCATACAAGACATTGAACTGCCCAAAGAAGTGGTAGAGGTGCTTTGTAAGGGGCTTAAACAGAAAGGTTTACGGGCAAACCAGATTAATGCAGGTACTAAGCAAATATTGCAAAAGGAACTGGAGCGCGTAAATGGCCGTATAGAGGCCTTGCTGGATATGTATTTGGACCGTAAAATAACCGATGCGGCCTATCAGGCCAAAAACCGCCAATTACAGGAAGAACGAGAACGTATTGAGGGTGAACTCTCCCGCTGTACGAGAAGTGCCGAAGGGGCCCAGCGGGCTGTGCAGGGGCTGGCTATGCTGTCCGGGCTTAAAAAGTGCTACCGGGAAGCGGATAATTACGGCAAGGCGGACTTATTGCGTGCGGTAGGGGCCAAGTTCTTGCTTACGCAAGACAATCAAATTGTGGTGGAGTATAAAGAGCCGTTTAAGGCTATTTATGAAGCCAAACACCTGGCTCAAACAGACGCCAAAGAGGCGGAAAGGGATAAAAAAACAGCCCTCTTAAACAAGGGCTGTTTGGAAATCTACGACGATAAAAGCGCTCAAGGCGCATCTCAAAGTTGTAGCAGAAATTATTGGGGTGGATGACGAGATTTGAACCCGCGACCTCCGGTTCCACAGACCGGCGCTCTAACCAGCTGAGCTACATCCACCATAAATCGATACTATATTATACCAATTTCCTTCTCAGTCTGCAAAAAGCTTAGCTTGAAAACTATCTTTCGTGCGGACGCGCTATCGGGGACATGCGGGACGTAAAAATCCGCAGTCCAAGCATTTGGCGCAACGGGGTTATTTAGAATTTTCTTGCGTGCGGGGAAATTGCTCCGCTAATTTTTCTGCCGTAACTGTTGGGAAAAGCCCCGAACCTTGCGCAAATTGAAAGCCCAGTTTTTTAATATGCTCGGTTTCCTGCGGGGTTTGAACGCCTTCCGCTGCCAAAAATACCTGCAGTTTGCGGCACATTTCCACTATCGCCCGCGCCAGTAATTGCTGCTTTTCGCTTGCATTTGGCGCCCATACACCGGGGGCTATTTTAATTCCTTCTACAGGCAGGTGCTGGAAAATGTTGGACAATGTGACGCCTTGCCCGCTATATCGGACGGTTAATCCAAAGCCCGCTTTTCGGAGTGCCGCGCCGGCCCGCTCTAATTGGGGGAGAAACTCCGTTTGGGCTGTTTCTGTCAGTTCTATTACAATCCATTTCGGTAAGATGCCATATTCGGTTGTTTTTTGAGTAAGGTGCTGTACGAAATGGACATCCAAAAATAGTTCATTGGCTAGGTTGATGACCAGCGGAATAAGCGGCAATTTTTCTTTTTGCCATTGAGCCAAAATTTTGCAGGCCTGTTCAAAGAGAAAGAGGTCAAATTGGTAAATGAATCCGTTTTTTTGAAATACGGGGAGAAACTGGCGGCTGTACAATGTTTTTTTCTCTTTTTCAATTTTCCACTCTGCCGTTACGGAAGCGGCGCCGATTTTTCCGTTCTCCAAGGAAACAATAGGCTCTAACAGCACTTTCATTTCGCCTTTTTTTAGGGCATGCTGCATATGACGCTCGATAAAATCTTCTTCTTCCAATTTCTGCTGCCAATCGGGTTTATAGAAGGCTACGATTTGGTCATAGCGCCCTTTGATTTGGGATTTGGCTACGGCGGCCCGGTTGTACATTACCCGAATGGGCATCGATTTGTCTTCTATCGGATAGACGCCGAAAGACAGCAACACCGCATAGGCGTGGTGGTTTTCGGTTTGGAAATTGGTAATTTGTTCGCCTAAAAGTTCCAGGCGGTTTTTAAGAGTGCCCTCGTCGGTGTATTTAAGCAGCATGGCAAAATAATCGCCGTATATGCGGGTGCATAATTCCTGCGGCTGAAGGTTATTTTTAATCAGGCGGGCAATGTGTTTAAGCAAAATGTTGCCCACCTCGTAACCGTGTTGTTCATTAAAAATTTTAAACTTGCTTACGTCCAAGGCTACCATGGCATAATGTCCCTTCGGATTTTCTTTCAGTAATTGCTCTGCCGCCGTACGGTTGGCTTCCGCGTTTGGAAATCCGGTTACGGGATCCACATAGGCGTAGTTAAAGAGCTGTTCTTTATTTTTCTTTTGCTGCAGGAACACATATCCCCATACGACCAGGCCGGCTACGGCAATGGCCAAACATAAAATAAGCAGCAACGTGATGAAGGCATTTAACTGGGCCGACAAGTGAGCTGTTGGAACAACTGAGAAAAGATACCAATCGTTAATTTTTAACGGCTCATAACTGATATGCAGTTCGCCTTTTTCGGCGGAGAGATAATGGATGGTGCCGCTGCGGCGGTTTTTAAGCGCTTGTTGAATGTTGTGTGCCAGCTCGTGGTCGGGATCGTCTGGCGAATTAAAAATGTTATACATTCCGCTTACGGCATTTTTGTGGGAAGCACCGACGATTTTGTCGCCATTGGCGCGCACGATAATGGAATAGCCTTCCCCTCCAAAACTTTCAATGTCTAAAGCCTGGGTGTATTCTTCGGTACTGCGGGTGGCAAACAACACGCCGATGATTTTCTCTTGGTGGTAGACGGGAACGGATTCCACAAAAATATTTTTACCGTCGGAGGCGTCTTTGATTAAATTGGATACGTTGGGGGTTCCGGCCATCGCTTTGGTAAAATGCGGTTCGTGGTGAATGTCCAACAGCAAGTCGTCGCTTAAGACGGCTATCCCGTCCGGATAGACAAAACCCATGCGTTTAAAGTTATTGGTTTTGCTTTCCGCTTTCATCAGGCGGGTAATCATTTGTTCGGTGGGGTTGGGAATGACGCCAATAGCGGTGGCGATGCTTTGGAGCAAATTAAAATCGTCTTGAATTTTGGATTCAATGGTATTGACCCCTTGCTTGGCTACTTCGGCGAGGTAAGTTTTGGTGTTATTATGCAACAAAGTGCTCAGGCGGTTTACATACAAAAAGATGCCCGTGGACAACACGGCCGTACACAACAAAATTAAAACCGAAAATTGCCAAAAAGAAGAAAATTTTTTCACGTGAATTCCTCTTCCTTGCGCGTATTTAGGGCAAGGATAACCTTTTTTTGATAGTAGCATTTTTGGGGCTGTCGTGAACAAAGGAAAAACACGCCAAGAAAAGGGACGTTTCGGGCTTGTGGTACGTAAAAATTCCCCGTCCGGCGCGGTTTGCGTATGGACGGGGAAAAAGACAAAAACCTCAATCGTTTTTTATAGCGGTTTTGGAATCGGGTTTATTCCACAGACACATATTTAAGAAGACCAACATCTTATGTTGGCTCCCGCCAAAAAATTTATTTTGCAGAGCTACGCCTTCCTTGGTAATATAGCGGTAATGCCACGGTTCAAAGGGGTATCCCGTTTCTTCTTCCTGCCCTTTGGGAAAGGACAAACTAAACCCGTATTTCCCGGCGTATTGTTTGAGCCATTCTAGGGCGGGGCGGTAGTATGGGTCGTTGAGCCTTGTCGTATTAAAATCAATAGCGGTTCCCAATTGGTGTTGGGAATGCCCCGGATCTGCTACTTGATCCGGATTGCGCGTGCGTCTCTTTAAATGCCACTGATAGACGTAAGGGCGGTAGGTAGATACAGGAAATAAATAAATGCCCTCTTTGCGGGCATCCTGCTCCATTTCTGCAAACCAAACAGCGGCTTCTTGGCGCAGGAATCCTCTGGGCATTCTGACCAAATCGTCCGGTTTATAATAGGACGGCAGGGCGTGCTCTTTGTCTACCAAAATGAGCAAATCCCGCTTTTCTTCCAGGGGCAAATAAGCTTTTTGGAACTCTTCGGAGTCAACCTGCTGGATTAAGGACTGGCAAACAGACTGCAACACGGCTTGCGGATCTTGCTTGGGTGTTGCCGGTTGGGCAAAGAGGTCGGCCGCGAGCGTCAACAAAGAGCAGAAGGAAAACAAAAAGATATATTTTCTGGTCATATTCGTCCTCCAAGTTGTGCCGTGCGGATAAGCCGCCACCGGCAATAGTTCCCCGCCTGTCAGAGGGGTTTTGATTTCTGTTTTGATAGAGACCGTGTGCCCCGCTTTGCGGGAACGAACCGCCGAATGTTTGTTTGATACTAGCATTTTGCGTTTGCCTCTGTAAAGGGGGGCGTGGCGGGAGTGGATTATAAAAATTACAAAAAGCGGATTTGTAAAAATCCGCTTTTTGTCAAACTGCCGCAAAGGGCGTTTAAGCCGGTGTTACCATTTTTCCGTGTGGATTTTAGCCGGATCAAAGCGGTCTACTTCTTCCTTCTTCTCGGCCGGGTATCCCAGCGCAATGATATTTAAGGGTTTTACATAGTCCGGCAGGCCCAGCAGCTGCGAAAGGCCTTTCATCCGCTCCTCATTGGGATATACGCCCAACCATACGCTTCCGATGCCTAAGGAAGTAGCGGCCAGCAAGATGTTTTGGGTGGCGGCGCCGCAGTCGGCCATCCAATAACCCGGGGCGTGTTCCCGCTGGGTGTTGCCGCAGACGATGATAGCACAGTCCGCCTGTTCCAACATTTTGGCATAAGGGTGCACATGCATCATTTTTTTGAATGTTTCTTTATTGCGCACCACGACAAATTCCCATTCTTGGCAGTTGCGGGCCGTCGGCGCCATCATGGCGGCGCGCAGCAGGGTGTTTAAATCGTCTTGCGCAATCGGCTGGTTGGTAAACTGCCGGATGCTTCTTCTTTTTAAAATAGCTTCCATTACTTTCATTTGTTATCTCCCTTAATGCGTAGTACTTTTTCTTTAAAAAACCGCGCCAGCCCGCCGCGGGCCGTTTCGCGGTAATCTTTGTTCATATCCAGTCCGGTTTGCATCATGGTGGCTAGTACATCGTCGTAGGAAACGCGGTTGTCTCCGTCGGACATGAGGGCGTAGGTCGCGCAGTCCAGCGCGCGCGAAGCCGCCAGAGCGTTGCGTTCAATACAGGGAATTTGCACTAGTCCGTCCACCGGGTCGCACGTGAGGCCCAGGTGATGTTCCAGCCCCATTTCCGCCGCGTAGGCAATGCGGCGGTTATCGCCGCCTTCCAGCTGGCAGGTGGCGGCCGCGGCCATGGCGCATGCCACGCCTACTTCGCCTTGGCAGCCCACTTCCGCCCCGGAAATGGAGGCGTTGGCCTTAGCCATATTGCCAAACAAGCTGGCGGTAGCCAAGGCGCGGATAATGGTATTGTCTTCAAATTCGCAAATTTCCTGCACCAAGCGGCAAACGGCGGGCACCACCCCGCAAGAGCCGCAGGTTGGCGCGGTGACGACAACACCGCCGGAGGCGTTTTCTTCCGCACAGGCCAGGGCATAGGCAAACAGATTGTTCATGCGGCGCAAGTATTGGGGGGAGTTTTCGGCCTTATACAAGTAGCGTCTGGCCTTGCGCTCCAGATTAAGCGATCCCGGCAGCACGCCGCGTTTTTCCAAGCCGCGTTTCATGGTGGCCTGCATGGTTTGCCATACGGTTTGCAGGTAATTCCAAATGTCGGCGCCTTCGCATTCTTCCACATATTCCCACAGCAGCATGCGCTTTTGGGAGGTGTACTCCAAAATTTCCGCCATGGAGTGGTGCGGGTAGATGTTGTTGACTTGCTGGCCGATGGTCTCGTCGTCGCGGATAGTACCGCCGCCCACGCTGTAGACCACTTTTTCGCCCATTACATGGCCGGCTTTATCAAGCGCCTGGAAACGAAGCGCGTTGGGGTGTTTGGGCATGAGGGTGGTGTAATCCCATTCAATGTCCACCGGTTTGGGATAAAAAGCTTCTTTGATGGTAAAATCGGTCAAGTGCCCTTTGCCGGTGGCGGCCAAGGAGCCGTATAGGACGGTTTTAAAACTAACGGCGTTGGGGTAAGCGCGGTTGAAAGCATCGGCCGCTTTGCGCGGGCCCATGGTGTGGCTGCTGGAAGGCCCCATGCCTATCTTGTATAATTCTTTTAATGATTCCATAAATTTCAGTGTTCCTTCAAAACGGGCAATATATAAAAAATGTTATCATATTTGATATGAATATACTTTCTTCCCTTTTGGTGGCGTTGGGGCTGTCTATGGATAACTGGGCGGTTACCATTGCTTCCGGCTGCTCCCACCACGATGCCATCCCCAAAAGTTATATTTTTAAAGTCAGCTCGCTGTTTGCGGCCGCCCATTTTGTGATGTTTTCCGGCGGATGGCTGTGCGGCGCCGGATTGGGCAAATACATCGGGGCGGTGGATCATTGGATTGCGTTTGCCATTTTGGTGTTTATCGGTTTTCGTATGATTCAAGAATCCCGCAGCCGCGAAGAAGCCGGGCAGGATGTATGCGTACTGCATACGTTTAAAATGCTGTGCGCGCTGGCGGTGGCCACGAGTTTGGATGCTTTGCTGGTGGGAATGGGGCTGGCGTTTACAGAGGCTCCTTTCTGGGCCACGGTGCTGATGCTGACGGTGTGCGTATTTGTTACCAGCTGGACGGGCTTTTACGTGGGGGCCTATTTGGGGCGGAAATTCGGGAAAATCATGGAAGCGTTGGGCGGCGCGGTATTAATGTTTATCGGGCTTAAATTGTTGCTTGAAGGCGTAGGCATTTGGTAGAATTCTGATATCTTAAGGGAGGTGCGGGTATGGGCATCATCGCCGTAACGATTATTTTTTTGTGCATCTGCGTGGACAATATGGTTTCTTCCAATATGTCTGCCATGAAAATGACGCCGGAAAAAAAGAGCGTATTTTCCATTAAAATGGCTTTATTCTTTGCCGGATTTAATGCCCTGTTTTTCGGCATCGGTTATTTGCTGAGCATTCTTTTCTTCCACGATTGGGTGCACTTTGCCAACAATTGGATTGCATTTGCCTTTATTTTGCTGCTGGGGATTAAGTTTATGCTGGAGTCTATTGAAAAGTCTCCCAGTTTCAGCAATATAGATGTGGACGATAACAAAAAGATGGTAAAAGTTTCTTCCGTTATTGGGCTCAATTCGCTGTTGGTGGGCTATGCCGTGGAAACGATGGATAAATCCTTTTTCCCGCAAGTGCTTATTTTGATTATCATTACCTTTGCGCTGACGCTGTTGGGTTTCCATTTGGGAAGCCGCACCTCCAAAGTAGTAACGAGCAAAAAAATAGAACTGATTGCCGGACTGGTTTTAATTGTGATGGCGGTGAGCCAGATTATTGTGTAAGCCGTGCAATACTTTTTGTGATCCCCGCTTTTAAAAAAGCGGGGATTTTTTTGTCCGGATTTGTTACAACTATAGTATGGGAAATGTACAGGCGGGAGGTTCTTATGAATACACCCAAATCAAAAAACAGGTGGAGTAAAACGCAAATTTGGACGTTCGTTCTGGCCGTGCTCGCCGTATGCGGCGGGGCCTTTTACGGCGGGTATTATTACCGGCAGGCGCACCAGTTCAAACAGGCCGAGCAGATCATGTCTTCCATTCGTTTGGAGCAGGAAAAGCAGTGCGCATACCACAAACACTACACCACCAACGCCAAAGCTTTTTCGAGATTCTTTCCCAAACGGGGGCATAAACATTTTAAATATGTATTCAAGCCAACCGGCATGGAAATTCACCGAAAAGGGCGGCACGGCTATGTATTAAAAATGCCGTCTTATGAAGACGGCCGCCTGTGCTGCGACACGCCGGACAGCTGCCGCAGATTAAAAGGCAGATTCCCGTTCTGCGCGGATTTAAAGGCCCGTGCAGATTATGTGTCCGGAGAGGAATGTTCGCCTTTTCCCCAAAGACCTTTATGCAAAGGCCCGTCCGTGCGGCGCTGCGGCTGCCAAGGAAAAGGAATTCAACTCCGCATGTGCGACGCGGAAACAAATACGTGGGGAGAATGGGGAAAGTGCAGTATCGCCGATACGTGCGATTGTTCGGCCGTATCGGGCATGAAACCCGCGGCGCAGACGCAGGTGTGCAACGGCTGCGGCGCGCAAAGCCGGGATTTTCGCTGCAACACGCAAACCGGGCAGTGGGAAGCCGAAGCGTGGAGCCCTTGCAGCCGCCGGCCGGAAGAATGCGCGCCGACTTCGTTTTAACCCTAAAAAGTAAACATAAAAAACCCGCCTTTAAAGGGCGGGTTTTTTATGGGTATACGGCCTGCTTATTTAGAAAGAGCTTTCCAGGCTTCTTTTTCAGCTTTCAAAGCGGCTTTGGCGTCTTTAGCGGCTTGTTTGGCTTCCGCTTTTTTGGCTTCGGCGGCTTCTTTTTGCGCTTTGGCTTTGGCCTTGGCGTCTTCTTTGGCCTGCTTTAAAGCGGCTTTTTTTGCCTCGGCTTCTTTTTTGGCGTTTTCTTTAGCGGCTTTGGCTTTGGCTTTCGCTTCTTCTTTAGCGGCTTTGGCTTTAGCTTTGGCTTCTTTTTCGGCCGCTTTGGCTTTTTCCTTAGCCGCTTTTTCGGCTTCTTTTAACTGAGCCTTTGTATCGGCTTGATCCTGGGAAGAGGCCACGGCTTTTTGCTGGGCCGCCTGCAATTTGGCTTTGGCGGCGTCTTTTCTGCTCTGGATATTCTGTCTCAAAGCGGTAATCTTGGACAAGGTGCAATTGTTAATACAAGTTACATCCCCCATGGCACAGCCGCAGTTTTCGGCCGCGCGGACACTGGTCGGCCACGCAGCGGCCATGGTCAGTGCAAAAGCGAATACGATGATTTTTTTCATGCTTTTCTCCTTTATAGAACTTTGTTTGATTATTGTACTAAATTTCAAGCGTTCGGCTGGATATCTTATCCAAAATACAGTGGGCGGGGAAAGCGGGTTTTTGGTAAAATGTAATCATGGAAATCGCAGCCGTAACCCCGTGGTGGGTAAATGTATTATTGGGAATTGTGGTGGTCAATTTGCTGGTGTGGCCGCTTACTTCGCGCTGGGTGGAAAGCCACCTGGAATTGTTTTTGCTGGGGGTGGGCGCCGCGGCGGTTACCATCAGCGGGGGCTGGAGCACGGAGTTTTTGTATGAAACGCTGAACTACCCGGTGAATGTGGCGTTTATTGTATTGGTGGTGAGCGTGATTTTTAATAATTATTCGCGCTACATTTTTCGGGTTTTGTTCGCTTTTTTCCGTAAGTTGGAGCCGCGCTACAGTTTTGCGCTGCTGATTTTCTTTCTGGGGATGACGTCCTCGCTGGTAAGCGTTACCGTTTCCGCCTTGGTGCTGGCGGAAGTGTTGAAAGTCGTAAACTTGGAGCGCACCGCCACGGTGCGGATTACGGTTTTTGCCTGTTATGCCATTGGCCTAGGCGCCATACTTACCCCGCTGGCCGAGCCGCTGGGGCTGATTATCAACAACGCGTTAGCCGGCGCGCCGCACCATGCGGATTTCTTCTTTTTACTGCGTCATTTCTTTTGGTGGATTACGCCGGCGGTCGTGCTGCTTTCTTTGGCGGCAGGCTATTGCGCCCGAAATGCGGGCACCACCTTGCAAATGCATATCCGCGAGGATAAAGAAACCTATGCTTCCATGCTGCGGCGCACGCTGCACATCTATATGTTTGTGGCGGCGCTGAACCTGATTAGCACCGGGCTTCGGCCGCTGGCCCAAAGCACCATTACCCACCTGGGCGGAAAAATTTTATTTTTGGCCAATGCCGTCTCGGTCATTATCGATAACACCACCTTGGCCGCTATTGAAATCGTGCCGTCTATTTCCGATAAAGACTTAATCTATATGGTCATCGGGCTGGCGGCGTTTGGCAGTATGCTCGTGCAGGGCAACCTGCCCAACATTGTGGCGGCCGAAAAACTGGGCATTAAAAGCCGAGAATGGGCCTCCATTGCGGTTCCTACCGGGCTGGTGTTGATGGCCGGCTATTTCCTGTCCCTTTCTATTCTGCTCTAGGCCTTGGCCTAATTTGAATTGGGCCCTTTGACCCTTGCCGCTGCATGTTTCTTCTGGTATCTTTTAAATAAGCCTGTTTCGTGGAAACGGACTTGATAAAAGATATGAAAAAACTACTTTTACTTTTTATTCTATTAGCCACACTTCCCTGCGCGGCGCAGCGCCATTTGCTAAAAGAAGCCGCCGCAGAGGGCGTGTTCAAAAAAGCCCTGGGAAAAACTGCCGGCGAAGACATCTTGCGCCAGGCCCGCGTGGTGCAGGGGAAGATTTTGCCGGGGGGAAAAATGCCCCGGGCGGCGGTTCCTTCGGATTTGGAAAAATATATTTTTAAGCAGGTGCGGCCCACGCCTATCGGCTATTTGCCGGTGTTGTTTTTGGAACCTTCCCAAATGCCTATCGAGGACATTTCGCTATTATACAAACGGGTCATGCAGTCTTTTCAAGCGTTTAAAAAGGAAATGGATGTTTTTCTGTATTATCAGTCCAAGCCCAGCGAGCGGCGTGAAATTTCCAGCGCGGAGCAGGCGATGTGGAGTGAAAAAATCGGCCTGATGAATGCCCAGTTGCTGCAGCTTAAAAATTTAATTTCCCAGCATGACCCGGCGTATCAGGCCGCGCGGGAATATATGGTGTTTGCGGCCGAAACCGTCAACCCCATGCTGCGCGGCATTTTGGAACAGCGCACCTTTGCCCGCACCGACCGCCAGTATACTTCTACCGAATTTTTCCTGCATACACCCCAAGCACTGAAAGAAACGGCCTGGACGGAGTGGCTTCCTCTTTCCGTGCGCACCAATCAGGCGGCGCGCCGTTTGCCGGAAGGCCTTAGAATGGCCGTTTTGAATGACGAACCCAGCGTGTTGGCCGCCATGCAGCGGGAACACCAAAACAGGTTCTGCCCCACGTGGGAACTTGCCACCTACAGCGAGGCGGACGACCTGCTGCAGGCCGTGCGCCGAGGGGCGGAATTTGATGTGATTTTAACGGATTTAATCGTGCCGGGCGGCGGCGGGTATTATTTGGTTTCTGCCCTGCGTGAAAAAGGCTTTAACGGCGCCATTTTTGGGCTTTCGGCGTATCCGGAGGAGTCCCGCATGGGTTGGAATATGTTCCAGCGCGGCTTTGACGGGATGATCCCCGCGCCGATCGGTTTTGAACAA